>JBLHLU010000298.1:0-4926 GCA_047623385.1 Paraglaciecola psychrophila | reverse complement strand
CAAAGAATTTGCTGGCCGAATAAGGTATAGAGCTCTCGAATAAGGCGTAACCGGCCCCTGATGCGACGTTCATCAGTCGAGCCGGTTGTTCATGTTTAATCTGACTGAATGCTACAGAGAGTACCGCAACCGCACTGACGTTCACGGCTATCATGGCACGCATCTTCGCAGGTGTGGTGTCCCAGCTGTAGTCCCACTGACCAAATGCAGCATTGTTGATCAGCACATCAACCCCGATCTTCGGCGGATCATCAGCAAGCTGCTGGACCTGCGTTTCATCTTCCAGATCAACAACTCTGTAGTCGACACTGGGAGCACCTGTTGCAAGCAGCTCTGCTTTCAGATCTTCCAATAACGCTTTGCGCCTGGCGACGAGATATAGGCTGTCACCGCGACTTGCGAATTGCTTAGCGATTGCTGCACCCAACCCACTACTTGCACCTGTGATTAATACGTTTCCCATGATTATTCCTCTATTTTTATACAGCTCGCGTTTGCCAGCCGATTAACGTGGTCATGTTTACGATGTTTCGACTCCATTGTTCAAGATTTTCAGCACCACCTCGAAATACCGAGCGTCCAGAGCTGGCCCTGCTTCCAGATCATTTAGCATAGCGAACCGTCCACGGTTTATGAACCAGTGTTCAATCAAGGAGACAAACGCCGCCATCATCATGTCGGCCTCAACGTCATCTCTAACGGCCCCACTATTTTGCAAACTTTTAACAAAGGCGATGCCGCTTGTTTGTAGTTCTCGCTCGGTAGTACCAGGCTCGAACCCACCATCGAAGCTCACCAGCGCAAACATACGGGCAATTTCGGGCTGCTTTTGTAGAAATGAAAAATAGGCCGCAGCCGAAGCAGCGATACCTCCTTGGTAACGCTCGGTTCCGATCGCAGAAAATACTGCCTTTTGTTGGGTGGCATAAGACGCTACTGCGGCATCCTTAACCGCCAACCATAAACCCCGTTTATCCCCAAAGTGATGGTGGATAAGGCTCTTGGTGACATTGGCTTGTTTCGCTATCAAGCTGATGGGCACCGCTGCATATCCACTCTCAAGGAAAAGCTCTGTCGCCGCGGCTAAGATTGCTGCCGAGGTTCTTGCTCGGTCTCGCTGTTTGCTATCGGTAGTTTCAATGCTCATAGGCTAGGACTTTTATTAACTGGTCGACCGGTCAATTAAACTCAAATTCAAAGGTAATGGCAAGCTTTTTTATTTGCACAGTGTAAATAGACGAAAATAGACGAAATAGCACCCGCAACGACTTCTTACCACAGCGCTTACTCCTGCCTGCGTAGCCAAAAGCAGGCTAGCGGCAAGCGTTTATCATAATGAGCGTTGCCAGTTCGCTAGAAATCAACCGGTATCCATACTTTGGCCAATAGCGCACCGATTGTCCTCTTGCATTCATACTAGCAACCGACGTCATCGTTTAGTGCAGTGCAGTGCCTGGAACATAGGTTTGTTCTGGGTCATCAACACGCATAAGGCCAACTGGCCGCCAAGTCTGCTATATCGTGGTAAATTCACCCGTCAGCTCTGGACAACTAGCGGATCTTGCGGAGTAGCACAGACTCTGAACAGCCCGACATACTCTATCAATCATAATGCCCCGGATTTGACCCTTAGGAATCAGCAATCGCGAATTTTACTTCTCACCTATAACGACAAAATTGCAGCACATCAACAGAGCATGATAGCAAGCTTATCTGAGACGCCAGCAATAGAATTAACTTGCGGCATTACATGCCCTTAAGCCGACTTGGGTTTGCAAGGGCATACAACTCTAGTGGAACGGCGATAAAAAACCGCTCATCGCCACTTTAGTCTTGCGCCTAAGCACGATACTTTGACTCGTTAATTAAGACCCTTAGCCGTCAGTTAAGAACTGTATGAGCAGGCCATCAGAGAGTGCAGGAAAACCTAACAGGCTCTAGCTCATAGTCACACTATGCCAGCCAAATGCTAACCAATTTGCTTATCATGGCCCTGCCAATAGGGATCGCGCAGCTCCCGTTTTAGTACCTTCATAGCCCCAGATAACGGCAGAGCCTCGCTGCGAAAATCTACCGATTTAGGCACCTTATAACCGGCAACGAACTCCCTAGCATGGGCGATAATCTCAGCGGCACTAACGCTAGCACCGGGTACCAATACCACCACGGCATGCACCGCCTCCCCCCACTTGTCGTGAGGAATACCGATGATTGCCACCTGAGCCACCGCACTGTGGGTGCTGATTGCACTCTCCACCTCCGCCGAGTAGACGTTTTCACCGCCGGTGACAATCATATCTTTAACCCGATCGACCAGAAACACATAACTGTCTTGATCGATATAACCGGCGTCACCACTGTGATACCAGCCACCGCGCAGGGCCTCTGCGCTGGCCTCGGGTTTGTTCCAATACTCGCGCATAAGATTACCGCCACGCAGACATACTTCGCCGATTACACCTTGCGGCAGTTCATTGCCGTTATCGTCCTGAATCGACAGCTGCAAACCCAGCAAGGGTTTGCCCACCGATGCCAACCGCGGCGAACCCGGTATATGGTCCTCTGCTTGTAAAACCGTTGCCATAGAGCAGCCCTCGGTCATACCGTAACCCTGTACTAGAGACAGCTGCGGCAAGTCGCTTTGCAATTGCGCCAGCGTTGCCGCCGGCATCGGCGAAGCTCCGTAAATCAATAGCTGCAAAGAGGCCAACCGCTCTGGCCGGTAGTGTGCTGAGGCCAGACACAAACCAATCATAGTTGGCACCATAACTGTATCGGTAACCTGATGCTGCTCGATTAACTGCATAACACCCTCCGGTTCAAACATAGGAATAATGACCGTGCGAGCACCGGTGGTAACGGCACCGAGAATGCCGTACATCGAAGCAGCGTGAAACATTGGCGTTTGCACCAGCGAGGTTTCCGGTGCCAGCCCTTTAATAGACATAATGATATGATAAATATTGAGTATTTCTGCCCGGTGTTCAATCAACACGCCTTTGGGCAAGCCAGTAGTACCACCGGTATACATTAATACCACCGCGTGCTCTTCCTCGGGTTCCGGCGGTAACTGTGGCTCGGCGGCTTCTAGCAAAGTCTCGTAGCTAAAATCATAGGGGACATCATGGGGGACATCACCACGGCCTATTAACACCACTTGCCGCAGCGGGTCGCGATCCATTTTTGCCCTGGCGGCGGCAACTAGCGGGGCGAAAGTGGCGTCGACAAAAATCACTTCCGTGCCAGAATCTTCAATAATATAGGCCAACTCCGCCGGTGCCAGCCGCAAATTGAGCGGGTTGATGATACCAGCACCCATAAAGGCCGCATGCCACAACTCTAAATAGGCGTGACCGTTGAGCGCCAATACCGCAAAGCGATCCCCCGAACTCACCGCCAAGGGGCCTGCCAGAACGTGGCACAGCCGGCTCAGACGATCCAGGTGCTGATTCCAACTAGCCCGATAATGGCCATCGATCACCGCCTCAGCATCGCCATATTGGGCAACCGCGGGTAACAATAGTCGAGGGAAGATCATTTCTTTCATGGCACCGTACCTTATTAATGAATCTATTGAGCTGCGTAAAAAACGCCGATTATGTTTATTTTAGTCACTTTACACCGGCTACTCAGAGCGCGCAAATAGTGAACCCGAGACAGTATTGCGCTGGGTAAATAGTCGCAGTTAGTGGCACATTGGCAGCTCTAGTAGCGATGATCACCTCACTTATTGAGTCTGTCCCTTTGGCATTTAGCTCTCACTTAGCCATAGTCTCACTACTGATTCACTGCCCCGGTAGTTTCCTAACGGTAGATCAAGCCAGCACTATGGCGTGGTCTATGCATAGTTAAAACTATTACGATAATCGCTAAGTTTAATTTTACCTAGGTCGAAATTTCCTTGATACTAGCGTACATTGACGCTGTAGCCGAACCTCTTTTTTTACCGCTACAGTGTCTTGTGATACTACCTGCCCATAGCCTTTGAATTAATCAATGAGAAAAAATTATGGTACAAAACGTCCCCGATATCATCTTTAAAACCCGTGTGCGCGACGAGAGTGTCGACCACGAAAATCCGTTTCGCTGGGAAGACAAGAGCTCTGCCGACATTTTTGCTGGCAAGAATATTGTGGTTGTCGCACTGCCCGGGGCCTTCACCCCGACCTGTTCCGGTACCCACCTACCCGGTTATGAAAATAACTACGAACAGTTAAAAGCCAAGGGCATTGACGAAGTGTATTGTGTTAGCGTTAACGATGCGTTTTCTATGTTCCAGTGGAGCAAGAACCTCGGTGTGGAAAAAGTACAAATGCTGCCCGATGGCAACGGCGACTTTACTCGCCTTATGGGCATGTTAGTGAAAAAAGAGAATCTGGGCTTTGGCAGTCGCTCATGGCGCTACTCTATGCATGTGGTAGACGGTGAAATAAAAGCGCAATTTGTTGAGCCCGGCCTTATGGACAACTGCCCTGAAGACCCCTTCACCGTCAGTGATGTTGATACTATGCTGGAATACCTGAATAAATAGTCCACTATTTTATTCGAAAGTGGTTGCAACGGATTCGGGCCAGATAGGGTTCGGCTCGCATCCGTCCACTGTTGCCATACCTTTGAACAAGACACTCTCTATGCCGATTTTGTCGGCCACTGTTAGGCTATCCGCTGTTTCTGCTTAATTCTAGTGACTGGATTACGCTACCTCGGACAAGATTTCAGAGAAAGATGCTCTGAGAGAATATATTGCTAACAAAGAAGTCGCTGGAAATAATAACCGTAGCAAATTCGTTGATTACCTCATTGTTTAATTGTAACTGTTTATCAGTGTCTAACCTTTTCTAACACCCAAACCACTGTTGATGTACTGGCCAATAATGGCCTGTTGTTGTCTCAATTTTATAGCGTTGCCACTGGAACAAGGCCCTG
>JBLHLU010000297.1:0-4942 GCA_047623385.1 Paraglaciecola psychrophila | reverse complement strand
AATAATGCCAAACTCATGGGTGAGGTAATGAGTGAAATGATGAGTGAAGTAATGGTGAACTACCACCGAGTAGCGAAGCAGGGCCCACTATTACCTGTTCTTATTTTACTAGATTACAATTGTTGTCACTCAACAGAATAACAACTAGCATTCGCCTATGTCTAAAACGGTGAATATTTCTTTGTCTTTTGGAATCAATATACTCATCTCAGTCGCTATATCTGTAAGCAGTACTGGGTCAAAGCCAAAATAGGTACTTATTAAAATACGCACCACTATTACCGCAGAGCACACAACAAAAAAACCGTCGATTTTGGCGCTACTTACAACCCTGTTTGCTAGTGTCGTTTAACTTCCGAATAGAGCGCATATAACGATTTTTCAATGGGAACCAGTGGCCTAGCCCTGTTAGGTTTGCCCGGTATCAAAGGCAGTCATAGCCAGACTTGTTAAGTGGCATCAAGCACAGCTTCAATAAAAGCTGATTTGAGATCTCGGTACTGGCTGTGGGTCATGCCCCTGCAACGTCGTTTTAACGCATTATACTGAGATACCCACTGTGAATTCGATCGCATTTTGTCACGAAAATCTATAAAGAACTCAAATTCAGAGTGATTAGCCACCACTTGTATCGCCACGTCCTCAGAATATCTATCCGTTATCATCATTCTCAAAGAATCGGTACGCAGGGTACCCCGCTTTTCGTAGAATCCAATACTGGCAACGCGATCCACCGCCTCATCAAATTCAGCAGCATTGACACCCAAGAATATGTCCAAATCACCTTTGGATATTAACCCTGGAATCGACGATGATCCGATATGCTCGATTCTTGAAGTGGGAAATAATTCTCGCAGCTGATCATCAAGCTGCTCAAAGATTGGCTCAATCATTGGTAGAAATATTGATGGTTCGATGAATTCCATTTTGACCTTTTACGTCTGCCATAGCAAAAGAGAAGACCTGTAGTCATGGGTATTATTTCAAAAGAAAGCTAGGGCATTGCCCAAATAATGTACACCACAGCCGGGACTGGGATCCAAAGCTAGGTATGGTGGCAGCCAGCGCAGTAGGCGATGAAGATGCTGGGTACAACACCACTAACCAGACTGGCAGCGGCGACCGGCTTTCGCGCCCGCACCCTGCACTGCGGCGACGGGCCCAACGCTGTTCACCAGCGCTGAGATACCAAGTCTTCCTGGCGCTCACCCTCTGCCCTACTCGGAGCGGCCCACTCAGTGCAGCGACTGCCATAATGGCGCTTACAAACTCTGAGCACCGTCAATAGCCAACGTTTGACCGGTTACCCAGGAGGCTCGGGCAGACAACAACAAGGCGATCACCTCACCGACTTCTTCGGGCTCGCCCATGCGGCCAAAGGGAATACCCGACAGGGTTTTCTGGTACATATCTGGGGCGTTTTTTTTCACCTGATCCCATACGCCATCGGCAAATTCGATCGAGCCCGGGGCGACACAGTTCACCCGGATACGGTCAGCTGCCATGTTCAGCGCATGGCTTTGGGTCAGTTGAATAACCGCTGCTTTAACCGCGCCGTAGGCGATATTACCGGAGGCGCCGATGCCGGATATAGAGGAGACATTAACAATAGCCCCCCGAGACTGTTGCAACTGAGCCTTAGCCGCCCAGGTACAGCGCACCACGCCCATCACATCGACATCAAGGCCCTTGCCCCAGCCCTCCTCGTCGTCGCTGCCACCAAAACCACTGGGATTATTCACCAAACCGTCAATTGAACCCAGCGCCACCGCCGCAGCGTCGATATACCGCTTAATTTGCGCGGCGTCGGCAATGTCACATAGGGCGCCGTGCACCGTGTTGCCATAGCCTTGCAGCTCCGCCATAGCGACATCCAGACTGGCCTGAGTGCGTCCGCATATCGATATATTAGCGCCCTCTGCGGCACAGGCCTTGGCCGCCGCCAAACCGATGCCGCGGGTGCCACCGGTGACTATAATATTCTTGTTGCTTAGGCCCAATTCCATCGTCTATACCCCATTGATGTTTATGTTAGTGTGTGGCCGACATACTACAAGAGCCTTCGCGGCTTTGCAGTATTGCGTTTTAGTGGTGCTGTAGGCGGTGCTAGTGAGAGGTGCTAGAAAGTGGTGCTAGTAAGAGCTGCTAAATAGCCACCTTTGATAGTCCGACTTAACGGTGCCGCTAGCTGGCGCAACTTGCTAGTGCGGCTAGCTAGCGATGGTTTTAACAGCGGGATAGGTCAGCCCCGTCACCGCGACGGCTAACACCATCTGCCCCCGCTAAGGTGGATCGCGGTTAGTGATTCCACCAGGCTAGGTCAGAGTACGCCCGCATATCCAGCTCGTGCGTCCACACCGAGCGGTGTTGCTGGGCAATATGATAATAGGTATCGGCCATCTTTTCCGGCAGCATCAGCCCGTCGTGCTCCTGCCCCCGGGTTTCACGCAGCTTATCGAAGGCCTCTTTACCGAGCATTTTACCCAGCGTGTCCGGTGCGTCAACGGCCCCGTCTACCAGTATATGAGCGACATGAATGCCCTTGCTGGCAAACTCAGCATTCAGTGACTGGCACAGCATGCGCCGGCCCCCCATAGCGGCAGCGTGGGAGTGTTGGCCGGCATTACCGCGCATAGCAGAAGTCGCCGAGGTCACCAAGAAAACACCTTTGCCCCGCGCTTCCATCAATGGGCACAGCACCGATGCGGTGCGAAACAAAGCAAAGGTACCCATGCGCCAACCCAATTCAAAAGCCTTATAACTGGTAGCGGCTAGTGGCCGGTTGCCAATTTGCGCACCTAAGTTGTAGACCACCACTTCGATCGGACCGATGTCTGCCTCAACCGCAGCAATGCACTGTTCGATGGCATCGTCTTCAGTGGCGCTGAGCAAAACGCCTGTGGCCGAGCCGCCTTGCTGTTCTATATCTGCCACCAGCGCGTCTAAACCAGCTTGATCACTGCGCCGACAGAGCACCGCATGATAGCCTTCTCGCGCAAAGCGCTTACCGACATTACCGCCAATGCCGGCACCGGCACCAATCACTAAACATACTGGTTTCATTTGACGCTCCCGTTTTTCAATTTTAACTGACTGTTTATTTACCGGCTTTTTCTGACTCTACTCGCTTGATACTGGGATGTTCAGCCATCAGTGCCATCACCGCCTGAATTTTGGGATAGCCTTGCAGCAGGTCAATACCCAATACACTATTGGCGAAGGTGCTGGCGAGGCCAAAACAATAGAAGGTGTAAAAATCGGCTAAGGTTAAACTGTCGCCAGCGGTATAGGGGCTACCGACAAAAATACGCTCGACCGCCTTCATACCCTTGTCTAAATCGGCCCGCACAGCATCTTTAACCTCCTCGGATACCGCTTGCTTGAACAGCGCCTCCGGCAGCAAACGCCGGGCCACCAGCTCAACATCTAGCTTCATATGACAAATCAATTCCATGACCTTGGCCGCAGCCATGGGGTCAGTGGGTATCAGCGCCGGCTGCAGCTGCTCCAGATAACTGGCGATAGCCAGTGATTCAGACAAGTGGCTATCACCGACCTGTATCGAAGGCATTTTTCCCATCGGGGAACGCAGCAAAAAGTCTTCTTGTTGGCTGGGCACTGTCTTCACCTCCTCAAAATCCAGCCCCTTGTCGATTAACAGCGCCTTGACCAAGCTGTAATAATTGCTCATGCGAAGGCCATATAAACTTATCACGATATTATCTCCATTCTCAATAATTGGGTTATATTCATTAGTAAATCCACTTTGGTTTTATCATGCTACCACAATTTTCGACCGACGCTAGTACCTCGCCCACATAAAAAAGGCAGGGCTGGCATTGATCGTTATGTGGCTGAAAGGAAAACAGTAGCAAAGAAGGGTGCGGGAAGCGGTAGCGCGCGTCTAACAAGAAGCCTAATCAGGCTCCCGCTGAGTTAATAGCTGACTGTCTTCGTCAGCTAAACCTGGACCTAACACGGCTTTTATTTCTCGGGGCGACAGGCGGCGCCCATCTTGGCTAACCGCCGACATTGTGCGAATGCCGACACCGCTACTGCGCTCGACAAATTCCAGCCTCGCGCCTTTTGGGTGGGGCTTATACTCGTCACCCCAGTGGGTCATGGCGAGCAACACCGGCTGCAGCGCCAGCCCTTTTTCGGTCAACACATACTCTGCGTGTCCGCCTTCGGCCTTGCTGCGCTTGATCAAAATACCCTCTTCGACCAGCTGATTAAGCCGCGAAGACAACACGTTGCGAGCAATGCCGAGTCGCGCTTGAAACTGACTGAATCTTTTGACCCCGAAAAAGGCGTCTCGCAGTATCAGCAGCGTCCAGCGCTCACCAATCACCGTTAAGGTCTGGGCTAGGGAGCAATTCATAGTATCAAAAGGGGTGTATTTCATGGCTATCATATTACCGTAGCTCATCACTATCTCAAAGTGTGGGCCTATTCAACAGTAAACTCTCTGCGCCGACTGCGCTCTGAACAAAGTCATGCGCCGAGTATTTTAAGGCTCGCAAGGGTTGCTTGCCGATGACAGCTGAGCCTGCGAGATAAGCCCGAGCAGTTCTTGCAATTCACCAAAGTGTAGCGGTTTGGTCAGCCTACCGTCCATGCCCGCGGCCATACATCGCTGCATCTGTTCTGGCAAGGCGTGTGCAGTAAGCGCATATATCGGGGTTCTGACGAGGGCGCTGGTCTGTTCGAGTTCGCGTATCTGGGTAGCCGCCTGGTAACCGTCGAGTTCAGGCATTTCGCAATCCATTAAAATCAGATCAAAGTGTGAGCTTGAGGTAAAGGTGTTAACCGCCAACTGCCCGTTCTCGACTGCTGTGTATTGCAGCCCCAACTTACCCATGTAACTTGTTACTACTAGGCGGTTAATCGGATTGTCCTCCGCCAGTAATACTTTGATACCCTCAAAAGTGACTAGCTCAGT
>JBLHLU010000296.1:0-4944 GCA_047623385.1 Paraglaciecola psychrophila | reverse complement strand
AGTTCTGGTTTGAGACTGTCGCCACCGTCGGATACCGCCGACATGATTGTCGCGGTGATGAAGATAAAACATGTATCGGCGGTAAAATTAGTCGATATCCTCCGTCCGCTAGCCAGTAGCGATGCCATTCTCAAACCCTACAGCGCTACCAATGCGCTGGTGATTGCC
The DNA here is from genome assembly GCA_047623385.1 of Paraglaciecola psychrophila. GTDB lineage: Bacteria > Pseudomonadota > Gammaproteobacteria > Pseudomonadales > Dasaniaceae > Oceanicoccus. The sequence goes on along the minus strand of JBLHLU010000296.1, from coordinate 4,776 downwards.
GATCATGCTAATAATATAGCCTCGCTCAGAGAGTTAATCGCGCAGCTAGACATCACTGGCGACAGTGAGATTGAGGTAATTAAACTGCTCCATGCCGATGCCAATACTATTCGCAGCAACCTTGCCTCATTGAGTTCAACGCTAGACGGCAACGGTCAGGGACTCACCTTCAGTATCTCCGCCGACGAGCGTTCTAACAGTATTCTATTAGCTGGCGACCCAGCTAAGCGCGGCCAGTTTAAAAAGCTTATCGCGCAACTAGACTCGCCGTTAAACGGCCAGGGCAATACCCAAGTGGTGTACCTCCACTATGTCGATGCTCAGGAGATCGCGCCTATATTGAAGAGCCTCGCCGCCAGTTTGCAAAGCGAACAAAAAGACAGTAATTCAATCACCATAGAAGCCAGTGAAAGCGCCAACGCGCTGGTTATCAATGCGCCCCCGTCCATTTTAAACACCATTAAACGGGTTATTGCCGACCTCGACATTCGCCGGGCGCAGGTATTGGTCGAGGCTCTTATCGTCGAGGTCAGCGGCGATGTCGCCACCGACATTGGGGTCAGCTGGATTAGCAGTCCCGGCAATAGCCTGGTAGCAGCAGTCGACACCCTCGGTGACTTGGCTCCCGCCAGAGTCACTAGCGACGGCTCGACACTGGCGTTCCCCAATGCCCGCGGCCTCACCTTTGGCTATTTTGAAAAAGGTTCACTGCAAGCCGCCATTCGCGCTTTAGATGCCTCCCAAAACGCCAACATCCTCTCGACACCAACTATTGTTGCCCTCGACAATGAAACCGCGTCACTGTTAGTCGGACAAAACGTGCCGTTCAAAACCGGCCAGGCAACGAGTGCTGGAGCCGGTACCGACGACCCCTTCACCACCATCGAACGCCAGGATATTGGTATTTCCCTGACCGTGACCCCGCGTATTAATGAGGGTGACTCGATCACGTTAGAAATCGAACAGACCACTGAGTCGATTGCGCCCTCGGTCGAAACCGCCTCGGACATTATCACTAACAAGCGCTCGGTAATCACCAAGGCACTGATCAAAGACGATCAGGTTCTGGTATTGGGCGGACTGATCAGCGACGAAGAGACCCAGGTCCGAGAAAAAGTGCCGCTGTTAGGTGATCTGCCATTGATCGGCAGACTGTTTAGTAGTCGCGGAGTCAACCACACCAAGAAAAACCTAATGGTTTTTATCCACCCACTTATCCTTAAAGACGACGATCAGGTGCGACAAGTCAGCCAGCGGCGCTACAATTTCATGAAAGATTTACAGCATCAGGCCAGCAAAAATCAGGGAGAATTTAGCCGTGACAACTCGCAGATGGAAAATTTTGATATCTTTACCCCGGTCAATGCCGCTGCCGACAAACCCTAACGGCGTCCGCGCTACCGGTGAGCAACCACAACCGTCGATGACCGCAGCCGAAATAATAAGTCAGGGCGATGAAACCCGGCGACACAGTACAGCCTCGATTCCACTACCGGCTTTTACCGGAGTGCGCCGGGGCAACATTCACAGCGCTTTTTTTGCCAAAAATGATGACACGCTACGCCGCGCCGCAGCGATTTTTTGCGCGGTCTAACACTGAGTGCTGAGTGCTGAGTGCTGAGTGCTGAGTGCTGAGTAAGTAAAGCGTAGTGTCCTGGGTCACCCTAGCCAATAAGGAAATATTTTTGAGCAGCGAGCAAACTCATCTTGGCCCAGCCGACGATCTCACCGTCAGTCTTATTCAGGCGCCGCTACAGTGGCAGGATGCTGCTGCTAATCGTTTGTATTTTGAACAAAAAATAGAGACGATTGAAGCCTGCGACCTAATTCTGCTGCCAGAAATGTTCAATTCGGGATTTTCGATGAACAGCGAACAAATCGCTGAGCCATTCAATGGCCCCACCGAGCGCTGGTTGCGAGCGTTGGCCCGCCGTAAAAACTGCGCCATCGCCGGCAGTATCGCCACCCGCGAGGCCGACAGGATAAGCAATCGCCTGCTGTTTGCCAGCCCCGAGCACTGTTACCACTACGACAAAAAACATTTGTTTCGCATGGCTGACGAACACCAGCACTACCACCCTGGCAGCGACCGCTGTATTGTCTTGTGGCGGGGCTGGCGGCTATGTCTGCAGATTTGTTACGACTTGCGCTTTCCGGTGTTTAGTCGCAATCGAGGTGACTACGACGCACTGATTTATGTTGCCAACTGGCCGGCTAAGCGCCGCTATCACTGGCGTCAACTACTAATCGCTAGGGCCATTGAAAACCAAAGCTGTGTATTAGCTGTCAATCGTATTGGCAGCGACGGCAACGGCTTGCACTACAGCGGCGACAGCTTGATACTGGCTGCAGACGGTGAGGTTTTAGCCGACGCTACGGACCGCGAGCAGCTGCTAACTGGCACTCTCCAGGCCGCGCAACTGCGCGATTATCGGCTGAGTTTCCCCGGCCATCTGGATGCCGACGAATTTGAGTTGAACCCTTAAACCGACGCCTGTCGCCACAGGCTAAGCGGCAGCTAGTTAACACTGCCAACAACCGATGGATAGACCTATGCGCACAGAATTACCCCTTGCAGGCACCGATTGGAACACGCTAAAAACACAGCTAGAAGACTTCAAATCTGGCGACGTCAATTGGCGCGACGGCCGCCTCGGCGTCTATGTGTTCCACGCCGGTATGGATGTCATGAATGTTGGCAAAGATGCCTACCACTTGTACCAGACTGAAAATGCTCTAGGCAGTGCGGCGGCTTTCCCCAGCCTGAAAAAAATGGAAACCGAAGTCGTCGATATGGGCCTTAGTTTACTCAATGCGCCCGAGGGAGGTTGTGGCAATATGACCTCCGGCGGTAGCGAAAGTATTTTTATGGCGGTGATGTGCGCTCGCAACGAGGCCAGTGCTCGCGGTGTCGATGTGGTCGGCGCTGAGTTGCTGATCCCCTACTCCGCCCACCCGGCCTTCGACAAGGCCGCAGGATACCTAGGCCTGCAAGTTACACGTATTGCCCTGCAAGGGGATCACCGCGCCGATGTCGCGGCCATGGCCGCGGCGATTAGCGAGTGCACTATTATGCTGGTGGGCTCGGCACCGTGTTACCCCTATGGTTTAGTCGACCCTATCGAAGCACTTTCTGAACTGGCCCTGGAGCGCAAGCTGTGGCTGCATGTCGATGCCTGTGTCGGTGGCTATTTCCTACCCCACGCACGGGCTAATGGCGGCGCGGTCCCCGCCTTCGACTTTACCCTACCCGGGGTGCGTTCGATTTCAGCAGACCTGCATAAGTACGGATTTACACCCAAGGCCGCCTCGACCATTTTTCATCGCAGTGAAGCTCAGCGCGCCCATCAAATTTTTAAATTTAAAGACTGGCCCGCTGGCAGTATGAGCACCCAAACCGCCGCCGGCTCTAAACCCGGTGGCGCCATTGCCGGCGCCTGGGCAGTACTGAATTACTTGGGCGCAGCGGGCTACCGAGACAAGGCAGCAATGATTGTCAGCGCACAGCAGCAACTGTCCGAGGGTGTCGCCGCTATTGACGGTGTCGAAATGCTGCACGAGCAGCGCCTGGCGGTCTCGCTGATTGGCTCCAGCGAGCTCAATGTTATCGCGCTGTGGCAAGGCATGAAACAGCGCGGCTGGTTTACCAGCGTAATCACCGACCCGCTTGCTTTGCACTTGATGGTTCAGCCCTTCCATTTGCAAGTAATGGATGAATTACTCAGCGACTTAGCAGCCACCGTCATCGAGGTTAAAGCCGGCGCTAACCGCGCCACTGGCGAGGCACCTAAATACAGCTAACAGAGCGAACCGGCAACAATCGCTGACCATTGCATTGCGTGGATTGCCTGCATTGCATTGAGTTAATATTATATGGAATAGTGACTGACGCCGCCGCAACGGCTACTATTTTTAGCACCCTGAGCTGATAACTCGCACTGCGCGTTGACCGGCATAGATTGGCAATAGACGCTGAGCTGACCATCGTCGCGCCGGTAATTTTCACCCTAAAGAGGATAAATTAGTGGCTAAGTCTAACAGTCTGTGGATTATCCCAGCCGCACGCTTTCCTGCTCTGGCGATAATCAGTCTGTGGCCTCTGCTGTTGGTATTAACCGCCACGGCCGCGACCCCCGCCCCTTCGCCGGAACCCAGAGCGCTGGTGGAGGCGGCGATGGAACACTGGCGCGGTCGCAACTCTTATTCCGAAATGACTATGACCATTCACCGACCCAGCTGGCAGCGAACGCTATCGATGCGCTCTTGGACCGAGGGCCAAAAGCAATCGCTGGTGCGCATCACCGCGCCCAAAAAAGATCGTGGCAATGGCACCTTGATCAAAGACAAGGCCCTTTGGACCTTTGCCCCCAAGCTCAATCGTATTATTAAAATACCTTCTTCAATGATGTCTCAGGGCTGGATGGGCAGTGACTTTTCTAGCCGAGATATTAGCAAGGGCACGGATATTCTCGACAGTTACCAACACCGGCTCAGCGCCACCGATAGCCGCGACGGCCATACAATCTACACCGTCACCGCAACCCCCTTTGAAGACGCGGCGGTAGTCTGGGGCAAAGAGGTACTGGTGATACGCGATGACTATTTACTGCTAGAACAACAGTTTTGGGATCAGGACGGGCGGCTGGTCAAAACCATGAAGGCCACCGAAATTCGAGAGTTGCAGGGCCGGCCAGTGGCCACCGTATTACATATGGAGAAAATCGACAGCGGCGGGCAATGGACCGAAATGCGGGTCGACAGTATTGACTTTGAAAT
>JBLHLU010000295.1:0-4959 GCA_047623385.1 Paraglaciecola psychrophila | reverse complement strand
AGTTCCGATGGAAGTATACGGAGACACAACGGCGCTTGATACTGTAGAAGCAGCATCAGTACTGGCCTGTGGCGCTCTATCTTAAAATGGGCAATAAACTGTCTTGCTATTGGGGTCCACTATACCCAGTGCTGAGTCAGGTTCAAAACAACTATAACAAGTCGCAAAAACTGTCGCTATGTCACCGCTAAGAGGAATTGTTATATGTGGTCAGAACCGCAAAGCCAACTGACTGAGATTTTCGCAACAGCCCCACCCAAAAATAGTGTCGCCATTGCTATCTGTACCCGCACTAGCTGCTCACTCAAATCGAATACCCCTACGCCGTCACCTAACAGCCAATATGCGCGATAGCCAATAACAGCGCTCAGCAAAACCCCGCTCGACAAAAATGCCGTTTGGCTGGCAAAAATCTGGGGTAAACACCTTAGTCAATAAATTCGAGCCGCAGCAGCAATTGACGAGAGCAAATCCTTAAGCGAATTGAAATATCTATACCGACGCCTAGCAGCGATCCATAACCCAGAACGGGACGGCTGCAGTATACAAATGTCGCGGTTTAATAGCCGTTATGAAAATTTGCAGTAGCAGCTTATCAATAAAAAATAATTGCGCAGCAAATCAAAACCTAGCCGGTCGTCAACAAACACTAGCTTTTAGCCGGCTGCGCTAATCTACTCTGTGTTAACAACACCTTGAGCGAGGTTTTAGCAGTGTCTACGTACACCTTTTGACTGCTTGCTAAAGAACGCGCAGCTCAGCTCTGGTTCGACTTGGACAGCGCTTTAGCCGGGTTTAATAGCCAACTGCGGGGGGCTTTCACACCGCGCTCATCAAACCGGCACTGAGTGAACCGTCGCTAATCAAACAGTGACTAGGCATGCTTCAAGGCCGGTAACTAAACGTTCGCGGGCCCACTAAAACATCGAGTTGCGATTGAATCAATTCGATCCAATCGCACAAGTAGGGGCGTGTTTCCCGGGGGTCAATCATATCGTTAACAGCAAATGACTCCGCCGATATATAGGGGTTTTTACTCTTCGCAAACTGCTCTTCCATCTCCTTACGAAAAGCCTCGGGATCGGCCGCCTCAGCGATTTGGCGGCGAAAAGCTACCGCGACACCGCCCTCAATCGGCAGCGCGCCTGAGTCGACACTGGGCCAAGTTAACGTATAGTCTTGGTCGCTAAAGTGGGCCGCACCAGCCACCCCAAAACACTTGCGCACCATTACCGACGCCCAGGGAACTTCTGCACCCACCGCCGCTAACACCGTGGTCATACCGTATAAAATCGTCGCTTGCGCTTCGGCCTCAGGGCCAATCATAAAGCCGGGCTCGTCGACCATATTGACAATAGGCAGGTGAAAAGTTTCACATATTTCGATAAATCGTCGTACTTTTTGGCAGCCATCGGCAGTCATTGCCCCGGCAAAAAAACGGCAGTCATTGCCGGTCACACCGACGCTCTGACCATTGATACGAGCAAAGCCAGTAATTTGTCCCAGCCCGTATTGGGCGGAGATCTCAAAGAAAGAATCCCGGTCGACAATAGCTTCAATGACCTCATGCATATCGAAGGTTTGAGTGCGATCTCTGGGTATCACCGACAACAGGCTCTGCTCCTGCCGATTGACCGGGTCGTTGCAGGCAGTACGCGGCGCGCGCTCCCAAACATTTTGCGGCATATAACTTAAAAAGCGGCGCAACTGATCGAAGGCATCGTATTCGTCCACCGCTAGATTATTGACCACACCGTTTTTCAAATGTACCTGCGGGCCGCCGAGTTCCTCCTTGGAGGTCGGTTTATTCAGTGCCCGTTCAACCACTGAGGGACCAGCTATTAATACTTGGGCCGTTTTCTCAGTCATCACCGAAAAATGCGAAGCCGCCAAGCGCGCGGCAGGGAAACCCGCTACCGGCCCCAGCGCCGCCGAGGCCACCGGAATAGTGCCCAGCGCCTCACCGAAAATTTTCATTCTATTGCGCTCATAGACCGGACTGCCGACTGTGCGCGGCTGTTTTGGATCTGGCGGACTGCCGCCAATACTGCCGCCACCACCTTCAAGAAAGCGCACAATAGGGATTTTGTGCTGTACCGCCAGATGCTCAGCATAGACACTGCGCCGCAGACCGGCACCGTTAGGTGAACCGCCTTTTAGAGTAAAGTCTTCGCCTCCCACCGCGGTCAAGCGATTGTTAACCTTGCCTACACCCAACACGTAGTTGGCTGGTTGGAACGACTCAACTTTCATATCATCGCCGAGCACCGCACCGCCAGCAATTCTGCCAGACTCGCGAAATGTACCGCGGTCGAGAAAATTGTCGATACGTTCGCGAATGGTCAGTTTTCCGCGTTGGTGATGACGGGCTATGGACTGCTCGCCACCTTGTTGCAGTGCCAGCGAACGGCGCCGATTAAGTTCTTCTACTTCCTCCAACCAACTCATGCAGTACTCACTTTTTTAGTTCCTTTGGGTAGCCATGGACTCGGTCAATAACGGCAATAGCGTTATTTTCACCGCGTTAATTAATCGCTACTCGCTTTCAAATTCAAACATCGGACTGGCCGATTCGACTAGATCTTCAGGGCTGACAAAAACCGCTTTAATAATTCCCGCTCTGGTCGCGGTCATGCGGGTTTCCATTTTCATCGACTCCAGTAGCAGCATATTGTCTCCGACCGCTATGCTGTCACCGACTGCTATGTCAACGGCAATAATTTTAGCCGGCATCGGCGCCAGTATCACTGCCTGTGAAGTCGAACTCTGCTGCGCCATGGCGGCTGGGTATATCGTCATTTTTGCTGCGCCGGCAGTATCACTGTGCACCGATACCGAACGGGCAGCGCCCTGCCCATACTCAAACTGTGCGCTGAACCGACTGCGCAGTCCATCGACTGATAGCTCAAAAGCCAGCACTGTGACTGTGCTACTTGCCGCCGTTGTGTTAACAATACGCAGCTCACAGCGCAGCTCGCTGTCCCCGACTAACACCTCTACTGAGTTCTCACAAAGCCACCGCGCTTGTACCGTGAGCTGTTGCTCATCTAACTCAACACGCCAGTGGTCAAGGCAATGCTGGCGACCCGGCCAATACTCTCCCGCCGGCGCGCCGGCAACTGCCACTGCAGCACAAATTAAGCGGTTGCGATTGTGGCTGTCGCCAGCCGACGACCACAAAGTGTGATAATTAGACACCGCATTAGTATCGATAGCGCCCTCAATCCAGGGCACTGATGCAGTAATGTTAGCAAGGTAGCTGATATTACTGTCGACGCCTAACAGCGCGCACTGAGCCAGTGCAGAGTGCATATTGCGATTAGCTTGGCTAAAATCTGCGCCAAAACTGACAACCTTAGCCAACAGTGAATCGTAGTAGACAGAAATCTCACTGCCGGCGTGAATACCGCTGTCACAGCGTTGCAGCGCCGGGCCGCGCCAGTAATTAATGCGGCCGCTAGCCGGTATAAAGTCTCGCGCTGGTGACTCAGCGCACAACCGGCACTCAATAGCATGGCCGCGCTGCTCAATTTGGCTCTGTTGCAAAGACAGTGCTTCGCCCTCGGCTATTTTTATTTGCCACTGGACAATATCGACGCCGGTTACCGCTTCGCTAACACCGTGTTCAACTTGTAGTCGGGTATTCATTTCGAGGAAGTAAAATTGATCACCATCAACTAAAAACTCCACCGTACCGGCACCGCGGTAGTCAATATGCTGAGCGATAGCCAGCGCCGCACTGCACAATTCTTCTTTGATGGCGACCGGAAAGTTGCGTGCCGGTGACTCTTCAATGATTTTCTGCCGGCGCCGCTGAATAGAGCAGTCCCGTTCATGTAAATGTACGCAGTGACCATAATTGTCTGCCAGTAACTGCACCTCGATATGGCGGGCGCGGCCCAGGTACTTTTCGACAATAATAGCGTCGTCGCCAAAAGCCTGCTGCGCCTCCCGAGTAACCGCGGCAAAGGCCTCTTGCAAGTCCGCCCCCGCCTCGACAATACGCATACCTAGCCCACCGCCACCAGCGGCGGCTTTCAACAATAGTGGATAACCCAGTAACTCGCAGCGAGCAACAAAAGCGCCATCAAAGCTGGCTAAGCCCTCGAGGCCAGGAATAGTGGGTACTGACAAACCTTCAGCCAGAGTGCGGGCAGTGTCTTTAGCCGCCACCGCTCGCATGCTGTCAGCTGTGGGACCAATAAATGTAAGGCCGCTGTCAGCGCAAGCCTGGGCGAACAACGGGTTTTCCGCCAGAAAACCGTAACCCGGATGGATCGCCTGGGCGCCGGTAGCTTTTGCCGCATCGATAATTTTATCGATAGCCAGATACGATTGGGATGCCTCCGGCGCGCCAAGCAATACGGCTTCGTCAGCCAGCGCGACATGGGCGCTGTTAGCATCAGCACTGGAATAAACCGCCACCGAAAAGATGTCCAATTCCCGACAAGCACGAATAATTCGAACCGCAATTTCACCGCGGTTGGCGATTAGTATTTTATTAAATCGTTTGATCGGCACCGACGCATATTCCCTACAGCATTATTGTTGCACCCAGCCTACAAATAAAGTCGCGACTTAACAAGGGTGAACTCACCCCGCGGCGCAGGGCATGTATTGTGTCAGTAATGTTGCTGTAATGATGGTGTGGTGATGACGTGGTGTGATGACGTGGTGTGCTGACGCTGCTGTGATGGCCTGTTAATTGCCGCAGCAGCAGTGGCGATGACTATACCGGCGAGCGGCTATCAGTGTTTAGCGATAGACTGTCCAGCGGGCATGATTCTCACCACGCGACCGGGACTTTCAACAGCAATGTAAAGATAGCCCTCCGGGCCCTGGCGAACATCTCGAATACGTCCATAACCGGTCAGTAGTGTTTCTTCATAAACCCCGTTCTGGCCGTCTTTGTCCAGTACCACCCGAGCTAGCTGCTGGCCGCGCAGACCGCCGACAAAA
>JBLHLU010000294.1:0-4990 GCA_047623385.1 Paraglaciecola psychrophila | reverse complement strand
TAACATCGCGGCTCATACGCTCCAGCGGATACTCCCGCATATAACCCGCCCCACCCATTAGCTGCAACGCTGTGTAGCAGGCATCATTGGCTTTTTCGGTAGCAAACAGTTTGGCCATTGATGCCGCGGTACCATAACTTTCACCGCGTTCTTTATTGAAGGCCGCCTGCATAATCAGCAAACGCGCCGCTTCCATTTCGGTATAACGCTCCACCAACATCCACTGCAAACCTTGGAAGTTCGCAATTTTCTGGCCAAACTGCTCCCGCTCCCCCATATAATCGCGGGCGTAATCCAGCGCCGCCGTGGCAATACCCAGCGCGATAGATGCAATACCAATACGGCCGCCGGCCAGCTCCCCTACCGCCACCTTAAAGCCCTGACCCTCACGCCCCATCAGGGCGTCGGCTGAAAGACGGCAATCATCAAAATACACAGTATTGGTGGCGGAACCGCGCTGCCCCATTTTGTCTTCGGCGGGCTCAATACGCAGACCTGCGGTACCCGCCTCTACCAAGAAGCAAGAGATCCCCTTGCCTTTGGGTGCCGCACTATCGCTAACCGCCCAGACAATAAATACCCCGGCGTACTCGGCGCTACTAATATACATTTTACTACCGTTAAGTACCCAGCCATCTCCATCTTTTACTGCGGTGGCACGCATTGCCGCCGGGTCCGAACCGGCTCCAGCCTCTGTCAGGCAAAAGCTACCGGCGGCATACTCACCACTACACAAACGAGGTAAATATTTTTGTCGCTGCCCCTCGTTGCCGACTGTCTGAATTACTTCGGCAACCATATTCGTCACCGACATGGTGACCGCGGTCGACGCACAGCAAGCGGCTATCTGTGACAGCGCCACGCTAAATGCGATCACCCCAGCTTCGCTACCGCCGTATTGTTGGCGAATATTGAGTCCCATAAAACCGAGCTGCGCCAGACTTTTTAAGTTAGCTAAAAAAGCGTCGCGGCCACCATGCTGATCCAGTGCTGGCGCGTTAGGCGCCAACTCCTCGCGGGCAAACTGCCTTGCGGTGTCAGCAATCATGGTTTGTTCTTCGCTCAGTGTAAGTTGCATTAATACTCCATTAGCTGGTTAACCGTTAGCAGGGCTTCACCCCTACTATTACCTATAGCGATAATAATTAACAGGGTAAATGCTCGAGCGAAAGAGCCTTCTGCGCTGAACGAGCAGCACTAAAACTGCGCTAAATCGTGCTTTGACGTATATCGAGCGCGCATTCACTTAGCCCAGTGCAAGTCACCAACGGCGATCATGGCGTGCTCAACACAATATCACCCAATACAAACTTTGCTGCGGCCCTGTGATAGACCTAGGTAAAACCCATAATAATCAAGATTTATATTACCTATAATTGTATACTCAAAAATCTTCGACACTGTAAATAAGCTAGGCACTATTATGACCCAACAGACCAATACCGACGACGTTCATATCGCAGGGGTGCGGCCATTAGTATCACCCGCCATTTTGATGGAAGAACTGCCTCTGGGCGCCACCTCCGCGGCCATGATTAGCAGCACCCGCACGGCGATTGAGAATATATTTAATGGTAGTGATGACCGACTGCTGGTGGTAGTCGGCCCCTGCTCGATTCACGACCCCGGTGCCGCCATCGAATACGCGAAAAAACTGCAGCAAATTGTGAGCCAGTTCGAAGGCGAACTGCTGCTGGTAATGCGAGTTTATTTTGAAAAGCCACGCACTACTGTGGGCTGGAAAGGACTGATTAACGACCCCGACCTAGATGGCAGTTTCAATATCAATCAGGGCCTGAAAACAGCGAGAAAATTATTGTTAGATATTGCCGAGCTGGGTGTGCCCGCCGGCTGTGAATTTCTCGATACAATTTCGCCGCAGTTTTTTGCCGATTTGGTGTCCTGGGGCGCGATCGGGGCCAGAACCACAGAGAGCCAGATACATCGCGAGCTAGCCTCGGGGCTATCGATGCCGGTAGGTTTTAAAAACGGCACCAATGGCAGTATGCAAATAGCTATAGACGCTATTGGCGCGGCATCGCATCCCCACCATTTTTTGTCGGTAACCAAACAGGGTATCTCGGCAATTATTACCACCAGCGGCAACAAAGACTGCCATATTATTCTGCGCGGCTCTAATACAGGGCCTAACTACGACCCAGCATCGCAGCAAGCAGCCACCGCTATGCTTGAAAAAAATCATTTGCCGCCACGGCTAATGGTCGATTGCAGCCATGGCAATAGCAACAAGGATTTCAACCGCCAGCCGGTGGTGGTCGAAGATTTAGCCCAGCAGATAGCCGCAGGCAACACTGCCCTGTGTGGGGTTATGGTAGAAAGCAATCTATTTGAGGGCAATCAAAAAGAGCCTTTAGTTTACGGCGTCAGCATCACCGATGCCTGTATCTCTTGGGACACCACCGTGCCAACGCTAGCGACACTGGCGAAGGCTGTTAGCGCGAGAAGAAACACACAGTCCTAGTTATTTCTTGCTCATCGCCGCTGCAACGGCGGTGATGAGCAGGCGTGTCACCTCCCCTGCGCCAACTGCCGCCACCATCAAAAAACAACCACCACTATTTAGTATAATCGCCGATACCAAAACCAAAACCGTGCCACTCCATCTTCAAAAATTCACTAGCACCACTACAAACACAAGTCAATACACGACACAAATTCTCTTATTAGATGACAACAAAACAGCGACCTGCAGGGAATTTTTCTGTACTATCCCCCACTCTTAAATACACACTAGAACAAAATAAGGAGAGAACAATGCGCGAAGCAGTCATCGTTTCCGTGGCTCGTACGGGCCTGGCAAAATCCATCCGCGGTGGATTTAACAATACTACCGGTGTCGCCATGGCGGGACACGCGGTACAGCACGTCATCGAGCGTGCCAATGTTGAAGCCGCTGACGTAGAAGAAGTAGTTGTAGGTTGTGGTACACCTCAAGGCACTACCGGTAATAACATCGGCCGTTTAGCTGCTCTGAAAGCCGGTTGCCCAGTAACCACCTCTGGTTTCACTGTTAGCCGTCACTGTTCTTCAGGCCTTAACGCCATCGCTACCGCCGCGGGCCGTATTATCGCCGACGGTGTACCGATTGCTATTGGTGCCGGTGTTGAATCTATCTCTTTGTCCATGGGTGGAAAATTTCCCCTGGCCAATGACGGCCCACTGATCGAGCAGTACCCTGGTCTGATGGCTCCGATGATCGAAACAGCTGACATTGTTGCCCAGCGCTACAATATCAGTCGCGAAGCACAAGACGAGTACTCACTGCAAAGCCAGATGCGTATGGCCGCCGCGCAAGACGCCGGTTTGTTCGCCAACGAAATTGTGCCCATGCACACGCAGATGATGCAGCGCAATAAAGAAACCGGTGAAGAAACTCTGATAGACTATGTTGTTGATCGCGACGAGTGCAACCGTCCTTCAACCACCTTGGAAGGCCTGCAATCACTGCAGCCCATCCGTGGCGAAGGCCAATTCATTACTGCGGGCAATGCCTCACAGCTGTCTGATGGCGCCGCTGCAGTTATGATGATGGAAGCTAAAGAAGCTGAGCGTCGTGGTATCGCACCGCTGGGCGCATTCCGCGGTTTCGCTATCGGTGGTTGTGAGCCCGACGAAATGGGTATTGGTCCTGTTGTTGCCGTACCTCGCTTACTCAAGCGCGCCGGCCTGACGGTTCAAGACATCGATATTTGGGAATTGAACGAAGCCTTCGCCAGCCAGTGCTTGTACTGTCGCGACGTGCTGGGAATTGATCCTGCCAAATACAATGTCAACGGTGGTTCTATCGCTGTAGGTCACCCCTTTGGCATGACCGGCGCACGTTGTACTGGCCACATCTTGCTGGAAGGCAAGCGTCGTGGCGCCAAGTACGGTGTTGTCACCATGTGTATCGGTGGTGGTATGGGTGCTGCAGGATTGTTCGAAATCTTCTAAGTACTAGTACGCTAAAAATAGGGGCGCTAGCGCCCCTATTTTGTTTCAACTGCTGGCAATCTTTTCCTCCCCTCGTTAGTCAGTTAACACCCTTCAAATTATCCGCACCGCTCAAAGCCACATCAATCAGCATGACACCCACACAGATTTATCACCCACATCGTCAATACTAGCCAAACTCAATAGCCCGGCACTACCGCGCCTTAGATGGTTGTCCCAGTGCTATTGCAAAGCCATCACTGCATTGAAACTTCGTTGTCGGCGCCTGTTGGCTGTGTTGTGTCTATAACCTGTTTTGTGTCTGCAACCTGTCTTGCGCGTAGCACCCTGTTTTGTGCTTATAACCTGTTTTGTGGCTATATCCTGTCTTGTAGCTATGACGCTTGTAGCCGAACTGCTACCGTTTCAACATGAGCGCCACTAGCAGAGCAATCATCAACTTAGTACGGCGCATTTTCACGACTGCGATTTGCCCGGTGCGGTGTCGACGTCAAATTCCGAGCTGCCCAAGCAGTAACCGGTTCCAGATTTCACTAACACTACCGCCCGGTTTTTGGATGCACACCGTGGCCACGAAGTGACAGCTAGGTGCTGCCTATTTGCCTGAAGCTTTGTTATACCGGCGCCTACAACATCGCTATAACGTTGCTATAAAAGTGCTGCAGAGGTGTGCTACACAATGGCTACCGTGGATACATCATGGCTATAACGGCGCTATAAAGCGGCTACAACATACTTACAAACTGACTAGCCGATCACCACGCCACAGAAAAATGTTGCCAAACTGCAAACACCGGAACGCAGGCTAAGAGGAAGCCTGCTGTTGATTTTAACCCTCTCACCCTTCTCCTCCGGCCGGCGAAGGCTTTATGTATAAACCCTTTAACGATAGACTGGGGCTCGTTTTTTCTGTGACCGAGGTAGATGATCATGACCACAATAGGTACACCTTTCTCTTCCAGCGCGACCAAGGTATTGATGTGTGGCTCTGGAGAATTGGGCAAAGAAGTGGTAATCGAACTGCAGCGGCTGGGGG
>JBLHLU010000293.1:0-5015 GCA_047623385.1 Paraglaciecola psychrophila | reverse complement strand
ACCTCGATCCCGTAGCGGTGGCAGCAGTAACTGAATAACGTTGATTCGGTAATATAAGTCTTGGCGAAAAAGCCCTTCTTCGGAGAGCGCCTTCAAGTTGCGATGGGTTGCACAGACTAGTCTGACATTAACCTTGCGTGACTCCACTGAACCGATCCGACGAATCTCGTTTTCCTGAATAACCCGCAGCAATCTGGCCTGGGCTTCCAATGGCAGTTCACCAATTTCGTCGAGAAACAAGGTGCCGCCGTCGGCGGCTTCGATTAGCCCCATACGACTAGAGTTGGCGCCGGTAAAGGCGCCTTTTTCATAGCCAAACAGCTCTGACTCAATTAGTGTGTCTGGAATGGCGGCACAGTTGACACTAATCATGGGCTGCGAAGTGCGGCTGCTGTAGGCGTGAATAGCTTTGGCGATGAGCTCCTTGCCGGTGCCAGTTTCGCCACGAATCAATACGGTAGTATCTGTGGGTGCGACTTTGCGAGTGTTGTTGTAAACCTGGATCATCGGTTGGCAGCAGCCAATCATTTCGCCGAGCTGAGGAATACCGCGCTTGCCCAGTTTGGGCCGTTTGCTACTACTGTTTTGCGCAGCACACTTGGCCAGAATGACGCTCACCGAGTCCACCATTTCGTCGTGGTCGAAGGGTTTTGCAATATAGTCGACGGCACCGCTCTTCATTGAATCTACCGCCGAGCGCAGGCTGGCGTAACTGGTCATGATCAGTACCGGCACCTCGCCAGCGCTCTTTATTAAGTCAGTGCCCGGAGCGCCCGGCAGGCGCAGGTCGCTAATAATGAGATCAAAGCGGGTGCTGTCGAGTTGCTCTAGGGCCTGCTTAACAGATCCCGCCTCTGATATTTTGTAATCGTGGCGCTCTAACAGCTTGCGCAGAGCGCTGCGAATAACCGGCTCGTCCTCGACTATGAGAATTTTTTCCATTCGCGAATGCTTCCAGACAGTGAGTTAAAGTGTTGTGCTAATGAGTAGCTAGGTAACATACCGTGTTTGCGTTGACATTTCCACCCGTGTGCTCGGGTAACATCTTTCCACCCGGTGATTTTTTGGGGTGAAAAGCATAAGCCGTTGATAACTATTGAAATTGGCTAGAGCATTCGAGCACAACTTTTCATGGTCGCCGCTAGCGGCCAAGTTTGATGGTGAAACGGGTGCCGCCATGGGGTGTTGGGCTCTGCATACTAATACTGCCACCCATATCATTGATTATACTGTAAACCAGTGACAGCCCCAGCCCGGTTCCCTCGCCAGGCTCTTTGGTAGTAAAAAACGGGTCAAAAATCTGCTCTTGAATATGGCTGCTGATACCGCTGCCCTGGTCGGTTACGTGCACCAGCAGTTGTTCGCTGTGCTGTTCGCAATCGATGCTAACGCGGCTGCCCTCGGGGCTCGCATCCCGCGCGTTGCTGAGCAAGTTGACAAAGACCTGCAGTAGTCGCTGGGCGTCGCCCCGAGCTACCGCCGAGCTATCACAGCGGTTGTCAAAATTCATCTCTTTGGCATCGCGGTTGAGATAGAGCAGATGGATGGCCTCGTCGATGCACGGTTGCAAGCGCACCGGTTCAAGTTGGCTGGCATCACCGGTGCCGCTATGGGCGAAATTAACCAGTGTTTGCACGATCTTCGATATGCGCTGGGTCTGTACCAGAATTTCCCTGGCGGTGTTCAAACTCTCGGGGTTGTCAGTGTCATAGCGTAGGTTCTGCGCCAGGCAGGCGATACCGGTGATCGGATTGCCGATTTCGTGGGCAACGCCTGCTGCTAGGCGACCGATTGATGCGAGCCGTTCACTGTGCAGCAGTTCATCTTCGAGTAAGTGCAGTTCGGTGGCGTCCTCCAGTACGATAACCTGGCCGTTACTGTGGCCCTGATGCGGTAGCGAGGCGACCCGGGTTTTGTGTAAATTAATCCACAGAGTGCTGCCATCTATGTCGACCCGCTGTTTGTAAAGGTGGGTCTGAGGCCGGTCGACAAAATTATTGAGTAAAGTGCCCCAGGGTTCGGCTAGTGCTTTTAGATAGGATCCAGTGACCTCAAAAATATTAATAGCAGTGAGCTTCTCTATGGAGTGGTTCCACATCAATATCTCGCCGTCTGCGCCTATTGAGCATACCCCGACCGGTAAATCTCGCAGCGTTTGACGGTGGTAGCGGCGCAGGTTGTCGAGGTCGGCTGCCAGTCCGGTGAAGTCGGTTTTGTAGTGTTCTAACTGGCCCTCGATCAGGCTAATATCTTCGCCGCTATCGCTGTTGCCGGCGTCTTCGTAAGGCAGTAATTGATCAACCATTTGATGGGCAACGGCAGGCCCCATCATAGCGGAGAGATTAGTTTCCAGTCGACTGCGCAACCTGCGCAGTGCGAAGGGCCGGTTTTCATCACTGTCGATAGCGAGCTCTTTGAGTACTTGATCTACTTCCCGCCGCGCGGTGCGTTGACCTAGGCTAGAGGCCAATTGCTCTTTCATTTGATCGGGATTTTTTACCCTTAAGATACGCCGTGCCGGTCTGTTGAGGTCATCCATTGAGCACATTTGCGCCGCTGATTGTTCCTTCTCGCAGCTGTCTGTTAGTAGCGAAACTAAGGTAAAAATCAGCGTGTTGACCGCCAGTGAAGCGATGGTGACTGCACCCCAGTGATCGCTATCGCTGGTCTGAAAGAACAGGTGTTGCACATTATCGGGGTCTACTGCGCCGATCAGGGGCAGCAGTAGTGCCCCCAGCCAAACCAGTCCCCCGGCCATCAGGCCGCTGATAAAACCTTTGTGGTTAGCCCGTTGCCAGTACAGCGCGGCAAAAATACCGGGAAGACATTGCAAAGTGGCGATAAATGCGGTCAGACCCAAATTTGAAAGGGTCTCTGCACTGTCGATAAAGCGAAAAAATGCGTAGCCGGTGCCGACAATAAGGATAATGAAAAGGCAGCGTATCCAGCGCATCCAACGGTATATATTACGGTCGGCGCCGGGTCGGTAAACAGGTAATACCAAGTGCTTTAGGCACATGGATGCCAGCGCCAAGGTGGTCACTATAATGACGCCGCTAGCGGCGGATAACCCGCCGACAAAGGTCAAGGTGGAGAGCAGGGGAACGTTCAGTTCGAGTCCAATGGCGAGGCTAAAATAGTCGGCGGGCAGCGGGGTTTGTAGGCTAAAACCGGCCCACAGGATCGGCAGAATCGGTAGGCTAATCAGTAATAAAAATAGTGGCATGCCCCAACTGGCGATATGCATAGTCTTGATATTGGGGTTTTCTGCAAAGATCATATGAAACATATGCGGCATAGCCACTGCAGCGGAAAAAAACACTAGCAGATAGGTGCGAGAGGTGTTCTGGATGGGCGCATTATTTAATAGCGCCAGCTGGCTGGGGTTGAGTAATAGCCATTGTTCGAGGCCGTCGAAGCCGCCAAATACCAAGGTGATCGACGCCCAGCCAAGCGCTAGCATGGCGACTAGTTTGACCGCTGACTCAAAGGCCATAGCGGTAACTAGGCCGCGATCCTGCTGATGAGCAGTCAGGCGCTTGGCGCCAAAGTTGATCGTTAACAGTGTAATGCCGGCACAAAATGCCAGTGCCGGCATTTCGTCGCGGTGCTCGGCGGACAGCTGATGGTTGCCGCCGGCGGTAAGGATGTGAACACTGTCTGCAACTGCTTGTATTTGCAACGCCAGCAAAGGGCATACGGCCAGCAGCATAAACACTGTGGCCAAGGTTCCGGCCCACTGCGAGTGATAACGAAAGCTAAGTAAATCGGCCAGCGAACTCAGCATATAGGTGCGGCAGATCCGAAGTAGCGGCAGCAGCAGCAGCGGAGCAAAAATAAAGGCTATGGCAATGCCTGCGTAATAGGTGAGAAACCCATAGCCGCTCTGTTTGGCCATGCCAACCACGCCGTATACCGCCCAAGCGCCAGCGAACACGCCCAAGGACAACACATAGGTGGCAGGATGCTTAACGAGCGCGGCGGGGAGCCAGCCTTTTTGAGTGGTGTGGGCGATGGTGAAGAGCAATAAAAAATAGCCGCCAGCGACTAGGTATAACAGTTTTGGCTCAATCGTCATGGCTGTTTTGGTCCTCTACTTCGGACCGGCTTAGCGGCTTTTTAGGGCGTAAATGTTGCACCCAAAAAACAAAAATAATGGCTAACAGCCAAAGCGTGTAGGGCCGATACCAGGCGGTGCCACCCTGGGTGGCCCAGTCCTGAATAGACGGCATAAATACTGACAGCGACAATAGAAAGAGGATAAGGCTAGGATTTATTTGCATGGCGAAGGACGCAATGAGTAAAGAGCGGTCTTGGATAGTACGCAAGCTGTGCAGAACTTGCAAAGTTGTTGCACACGCTCGGTGAACTCGTCTCCTCCGGCAATAGGATCATAGCGGTCCGGGCTCAGAGGCACTGAGTTGGCTGGGGATCAGCGCAGGACTCCAGTGTGCCGCCGCCCAAGCAAGTAGTTCATCTACGGTTCCGGTCAGTGGGTCGGCAGGCAGCGGCTGCTGCAAAAAGGCTAAAGCGCGGACAATATTGGCTCTGGGCTGGTGCCGTGGCAGAGCTTGCGCGTGATTTTGTTTGCTGAGTTTTTGCCCCTGCTGATTGCTGACCACCGGTATGTGTCCGTAGCTGACCCCGGGCAATCCCAAGCGCTGTTGTAAAAATATCTGCCGTGCGGTGGAGTCGAGCAAGTCGGAGCCACGGATAATATGGCTGATGCCCTGTGCTGCGTCGTCCACTACTACCGCCAGTTGATAGGCAAACAAGCCATCCTTGCGGTGCAGGACAAAGTCGCCGCCGGGGTCTGCCAGGGCTTGGCAATAGTGTCCCTGAATGGCATCTTCGAAGCTGATTACGGTATTGTCGACTAACAAGCGGGTAGCTGCGGCCCCCGGCATATCACTGCAGCAGCGCCCCAGATGATAGCCGCCCCGTTGAGATAGCTGGCTGCGGGTGCACTGGCATACAAAGGCCTCGCCACGGGCTACGAGCTGATCAAGTGCCTG
>JBLHLU010000292.1:0-5039 GCA_047623385.1 Paraglaciecola psychrophila | reverse complement strand
GCCCATACCGAGCTAGGACCGAGCTAGGACCGTGATAACTACAATGTCGAACTGAACCAACCGCTGCGCCGCGACCCAGTGCTCTCTCGGCACTAGATCAAAACCACTTGTTTGGCTATATCACCGGATTGCACGAGCTGCATAAAATCTTCGCCCAGCTCAAAACTACGTGTTTTAGCCTCGGTCCAGCGCCGAATACGCTCGGGTTCATTATCCATATAACGACTAAAGTCACGCCGGTCCGGAATGCTTGCCCCCGGCAGCAAACGTACATAATCGTCGCTGGGCCCAATCAAAACGGTGTTGTCTAACTGCTGCGATGACACCTTTCTGCCGCGAGAAAACTTGTCGAACCAGCCCTCTTTTAAGTGGGTATAAAAGTGCGGATATAACACTAAGCCGTTATCTATCGTCGCCACGTTAGAAGGCACTGGGTGATAATCCAGCAAACCCCCGTCGCGATAAGTGCCCGCGGGAGCATCGGCAATATTGCGAATACCCGGCATATGTAACGGGATCGAACCGGAGGACAGCAGTGCTGCGCGAAAATTATGTTTGTTCAAACCTACTTGCTCAGTGGTATACGCATCCGCACCGCAAAAGGTGTTGACCGGTGACCCGGCACTAAAAACCACACGTTCGAAAATGCTCTGGTGGGCGTTGCGACCGGTAAAAGACAGCAACAAGGCCTTGGCCATAGCCGCTATTTGCAGTGGGGTATTATCGCTGGCCAATAAGCCTTTGCACTTAACACTAGCGCAGTGAAAGTTATAGCGTTGATTGCACAAAATTTCATCAATATTACTATTTGATAAAAACGCAGCGAATATCTTCTCGGTCGCCAAGGCTATCTGCGCAGGTGTCACCTTACCGGTATAATGCTGGTCTATGTAGGCGTCGGCCAACGTGTTCATCGCCGCCACCGGGTTCTGCTGTGCCGCGGCGGCTAACTTAAATGCGCCCACTGAAGTACCAAACAAATCAATAGGCTGAGTGCTTGCCGACAGCCATTGTCCAAATATCGTGACATCCAAGCCGACGATGGTCAGCCATTTGGCCGCGCCCGAGGCCCCAAACACCGCAGTAATGTCCTGTGGTGATAAACCCTGTTGCTGAATATGGCGAAAAGCCTTAGGGCCGGCTAGAATTTTTAGACTTGTCATAACAGCAGTAGTCAGTGATGATTGCGGTAATGATCCATTATACCCAAGCGCTAAAGGAAGTACCTTGCTAACCTACAATAGTATTTATGACCTGGCCTGCCGGCGAAAAGGCGGCGAAGCACAAGTAGAAGCACTACTGCGCAAACCGCGCTCCAGTAAACAGCTACAAACTATAGACGATTCGCGCTATTTGGCGGAGTTTACTCGAAAAGTATTCCAGTCCGGATTTGTATGGCGAGTTGTTGATGCCAAGTGGCCCAATTTTGAAGAGCTGTTCTGGGAATTCAACATCGATAAGCTATTAATGATGCCCGAAGAGATGTTGGAGCGAAAAGCCCAGGACAAAAAGATTATTCGCAATCACAAAAAAATATGGGCGATACGCGACAACGCACAAATGATTGATTCTACCCGCCGTCATCACAATATTAGCTTTGCTCAATTTATCGCTGACTGGCCCACTGAAGATATTACTGGACTGTGGCTTTATCTGAAGAAAAACGGTACCCGTTTGGGCGGAAATACCGGCCCCTATGCCCTGCGTTCGCTGGGTAAAGACACCTTCTTATTAGGTAGCGATGTCGAAGGATTTTTGCGCGAGCACGAAGTGATAGAAACCGGCATTAGTACGAAATCAGCGCACCTAAATAGCCAGCGTTTTTTTAACAACTTACAGCAAGAGTCTGGCCGCAGCTTAATGGAGCTGAGCCGCCTCGTATCCTGCAGCTACGGTGAAAATTGGGCCGGACTGCAGTCCGAATAGTATCGATGTTGCTCCCGCGACCTGACATTAGCTAACAGCCGGGGCTTGTGCTGCTCGACTTGTGCTGCTCGACTTCTGGGTCCGTTAGCTCGGTAGACGATGCCTACCATCAAGCCCACTTTTGCAATGCCTCAAGTACCTCAGCCTCGCCAGTGCCGCCATTTACCATCAACGGCAGCGCTAGCGCTGTCCTAACAATGACCCTTAATCGTAGATAACCATACAGCGCACTTCAATACTGCAACGGTCCGGCGCGTCCGATGCCGTGTCAGGATCAACAAAGGCACTGTGAAAGCTGAACGTACAGGGTGCATCGGGCTCACTAGCATCTGGCTGAGCACCACCGGAGCGCGCCAGTGCGCCGGCAGAGTCCCACTGTTTGATGACCAGCGCTTCGTCCCGGGTCATCTCAGGGTAATAATACATGCGGTGCTGGGGCGAAAATTTAGAGAAATAGTTCTCACCGATGCGGTCCGTGTAATGAATTTCAAACACCACGAGTTCTTCAGGTTGCACCGTCTGCGCATCGCACAGGGCCATCGGATAAGTCTGTACCGGCTGATCGCTGATATTGCGCCACACGTTAATAATGGCAAAACGCTGGCTACTTGCAACGGCTTTTGCCACCAACTGCTGGGGAATCAAGGCGGTATTTTCGGCCAAGTAACCGGTTAATGTGTCGTTGCCACTGGGAGGATGGGCAAGCTGCTGCAAGCGATCGGGACCCGAACGCAGAGTATAGTCACCGTGCACCACATGCGCCGGTCCCTGCACATCTTGTCCCGCCGCCAAACGCTCACCGTCTTTTTTGCCTTTTGCTGAGCGCACGTTGTGGTCAAAAGCGTAGGCGCGACAACCGGTGATACCGCCGACTAATGCCTCGCATTGAGCGTAGTAGTGCTCGACTACCGCGCTGTGATTGAGCAAATCTAATGAGTCATCCAGCAGCGGTGAATTAAGTAGTTCAAAGCCATTTTTTTCACAGCTGGGCTGGTGCTGACCCATAGTGCGAGCGTTGTACACGGCCAATGTCTCAGGTTCCATGGTGACGCCCTTGACCAACGCGGTATTACCATCGGCATCACGTTGAATCATTACCTGATCATTTCGAAAAAGCGATGACTCGGTGGCCTGACTAATAAACTTGAATTTACCTTGAGTCGACTGATGGGCTGACTGATAGGTCGATTGATCGGTTGACTGAGTGCCTGGCTGCGTTGCTGATACTGACTCGGCGGTCATTATTCTCTCCTTTTTCTGCGTATCTACTTGCATTCTACCCGCCTCGCTCGCCACATTACCACACCTAATTCAGCCTATTATTCGCGACTATTACTGACCCATTGCGAGCGGTTATAACCTTGCCAACAATCAAAAAAGGCGCATTTTTTCAGGGCGGCAGCTAAGCTCTAGTGCGCCAAACTGAGTCACTGGGACACCCGCCGCACCAATTAGAATCGCCCAGCTAGCCAAAACAGTAACAATGTCGCTAACCATACCTCTAGCTACAGCACTAACTACACCGCTAGCTACAGCACAAACAGCCCACTCTACAGAGGGACCCACAGTTCTCAGAAAGTTGGCACAGAAATTGTTATAGGTTATGTATACTTCTGCACCGGCAATACCTATCGCTGGGCTTTATTATTGAATCTTACTGTATCAGCCAATGACACTGAGTAAAAAACACTACTAGCAGGAATGTCCATGAAAGCATCATATCAAGTAAAATTGTTAGCTACCGCGGTACTTGGATTAAGTACTGTCTCACCCAGTCATGCCGAACAAGCCGACAGCGTTAGCTCTATGTTCAGTAATGGTAAGGCTGCACTATCGTTCCGCTATCGATTCGAAAATGTTGACCAAGATGGCATCGACAAAGCCGCCAATGCCTCCACTTTGAAAACACGGCTTAACTACACGTCGGCGAGCTACAACAATGTCACTTTTTTCACTGAAATGGACAATGTCACAGTCATTGGCAGCGAGCAATACCGCACGCCCAGCAACGGAAAAACTGACTATGCCATTGTCGCAGATCCCGATGGTAGCGATATCAATCAAGCCTATTTACGCTACAAGGCCGATGGTTTTAACGCGACAGTGGGCCGGCAACGAATCAACCATGCCGGGCAACGTTTTGTCGGTGGTGTCGGCTGGCGTCAAAACGAACAAACTTATGACGCGCTGAGCTTTAACATGCCCAGTAAAACCGGTGTATCAGTTAGCTATAATTATCTATGGAAAATAAACCGCATATTTGGCCCAAAAGACAGTGCCGCGCAGGCCAACAACTGGGACTCTAACTCACATGCTCTGCTGGCAAAATATAGCCTAGCAGAAAACCACCAACTGTCGGCCTATGCCTATATTCTAGACTTTGACGAAGCTGCCGCTAATTCATCAAGTACCTACGGCATAGATTATAAAGGTAGCTTCGGCAGGGTTACTGTAGCTGCCGCTTACGCTACTCAGTCAGATAACGCCGACAACCCCACCTCATACAGCGCCGACTATATCAGTGCGGAGATCGGGATAAAATTAAAGCCGGTGAAGATCTCTGTAGGTTACGAACTGTTAGGTAGCGACGATGGTAAGGCCGCTTTCAAAACACCACTGGCTACGTTGCATAAATTTCAGGGCTGGTCGGACAAGTTTCTTAATACACCAGCCACTGGTGTCGAAGACACTTATGTAAAAATTGCCGGCAAAGCGGGAAAGGTTTCGCTGCTGGCGATTTATCATGAGTTTAGCGCGGACCAAGGCGGAGCCGACTACGGTTCAGAGTGGAATGTTGCCGCAACTTATCCGCTACACAAAAACGTTACAGCGCAGTTAAAATACGCGGCGTATAGTGCTGACTCCTTTGCTAGCGACACTGACAAAGCTTGGCTGACAATGAATATTAAATTCTAACGACTACTTCAGTCTCTGGTGACCCAGTAACGCTGTTGAACTACACCGTTACTGGGGCTCGAACTGCGACTAACACCGAGCCTGAGAATAGGCCACTGGCATACCGTAGTAAGACTCATAATACTCAATCGCTGCAGCATAGAGCTCAAGCGAAAACTGATAGTTGCTACTAGAAAGCCCTTCGTAACTAGGGATTC
>JBLHLU010000291.1:0-5043 GCA_047623385.1 Paraglaciecola psychrophila | reverse complement strand
GGATTTGCTGACCAGACTATTGGTAGTGATATGACAGCCATCGGCAATGCTGAGGTGACCCAAAATACTGGCTCTGCCTGCGATAGTGCAGTTGTTGCCGATCTTACAGCTACCGGCTATCGCAGTACAACCGGCAATCGCGGTATTGTCGCCGATGACAACATTGTGGGCAATTTGCACTAGGTTATCAATAATCACACCATTGCCGATGATGGTATCGTCCAGTGCCCCTCTATCGATAACTGTGTTAGCCCCAATTTCCACATCGTCGCCAATGCGGACACCGCCCAACTGGTGTATTTTATGCCAGCGCTTGCTGCCTGCCCCCGGCGCATAGCCAAAGCCGTCACTGCCTAACACAACGCCGCTGTGTAAAATAACCCTAGCACCTATGGTGACGCCGTGATAAATCGATACATTGCCCTTTAACAGGCAATCCTGCGCAATTTGAACGCCGTCACCAATCACCGAGCCGGGCCCGATGTGACTATTGTCGCCAATGGTCACGCCGTCACCAATCACCGCATTAGCGGCCACAGAAGCACTGGTGCTGATACTCGCAGAAGAACTGACAATCGCGCTACGGTGAATACCCGGATAGGATGTTAGCGGCGGGCTAAACAGCGCCGACGCCTGGGCGTAGCTTAGATAAGGATTTTTTGATATTAATGCGTTGCCAGGGCAGAGTTTTGCCATGGCTGAGGTGACGATAACCGCCGACGCTGACGTGGTCAGTAAGTCGGCCTGATAATGAACATTGGCAAGAAAGCTCAACTGTCCGGCAGTAGCCGAGGCCAGTGTTGCCATACTAACAATTTCAGTACCCGCATCACCCTGACAGGTCAATTCCAGCAACGCTGAAATTTGGCCCAGTGTGTACACCGGGGATACGGTAGTCATCGCTCAGTAAAACCTTCGACTAACAAGGCTATCTATTTTTTATCTGCGGCAGCTTCAGCCTGTGCCTTTTGCTGATTAAGCTTGTCAGTCACCTTAGCAGTAATATCTGTTATTTCTTTCATATAGAGTACCGCAGAAGCATTTAACAACAAGTCTATTCCCTCGTCCTTGGCAACTTCTTGAGCAGCGGCGAACACCACTTGTTGATTGTTGCGCACCAGCGCCATGCGCAGTTGCTGCTGAGAGTTCATCAACTGCTTTTGCAGTGCTTTGCCCTCTGTCTCTTTTGATTGAATCAATTGCTGCTGTGCCAGTTTTTGCTCAGGACTCAGCACCGCTTCGTCGCGCTTGTAGTTTTCGACCAGCTCTTTCAATTCATTAGACAGCTTTTCCAACTGTGAAGCTTTGTCTTTAAAAACAGCATTTTCCTGCTCTTTTTTCATGATTTCTTGCGCAATTTCAGTCTGTAAGATGGCGCCATCCAGTGACACGACAGCAATCTTGTCTGCAGCATTCGCCAGTAAGGGTGCACTAATGGCAACGGCTATAATTGCTGTTTTTATCAATTTAATCACAGTGGTTCTCCAAATTTTTATGTAATTTACTTAGTCTATAGTTATCGAACTTATGTTCTCAAATCCTAGACAATAAACCTAGATAGCCATACTAGGGAAAAATACTAGATATGAGTACTAGGTCGTGGCTAGTGGTCGTTGTCAGTGGTAAAGCTGACCTTCACCCTCGGCGCCGTTTAAAAACTGCGTCCCAAAGAGAATTGAAAGGCTTCAATCTCGTCTTCATCGCTGTCATTAACTGGTTTAGCATAACTAAACGTCAACGGGCCCATACCGGTTATCCAACTAACACCGATACCGTAGGAATAGCGCAAGTCATCAAAACTGGGCTCAAAACAGTTTAACTGTGATGTTCCACAGTTGCTACTAAATACATTTCCGACATCGATGAAAAAGGCCGAGCGGATTGAACGCCGATCCTTGATAAAGGGCAGTGGAAACAACAATTCAGCGCCGGCTTCGAACAAGACATTGCCGCCGAAAGGGTCTGCATCGCGGTCATATACCGTAATCGGCAGCTGTGAGGCGCCATTGGGTAGCGTATAAGACACTTTATTACTAAAGGCCGAGGCACTTCCAACTAAAGTCTGGCCGTCTTCGCAAACTTCAATACCACTGCCATTGTCGACAGCGGAGGGACAATTACTGTCACCCACCTCAACGATATCGGTAACCGCAAAAGCCAGCGACGGATAGTACAGGGCCGAGGTACTGCGCGGCCCTAAGGTGTTGCTCTTAAAGCCACGAACAGAACCAAAGCCGCCGGCATAGAAGTGATTAAAGAACGGCAGTGCGTCATTTTTGCCAAAGCCGTCGCCATAACCCAATTCGGTGCGCAGCCGAACAATCCACTCCCGGCTAATCGGCAAGAATATCTCACCGGTGTAAGTCAATTTGAAGTACTCAAGATCACTGCCGGGAACGGTCAGTTCCAGCGACACGTTCTGTGACGAGCCCCGGGTGGCCATTCGCCCGCGGTTGAGAGTAGATTTGCTCCAGCTGGCGCTGAGCGTAAAGTTGTTAAACGAATCGCCATTTTTGTCGATAAACCCGGGTTCAAAACCCAGCGATTCGGGTGAAGTAAGAACACCGGAATCAATCACTGATTGCAGAATGTCACCGTTGTCATCATAAAGTGGCATTAGTATTTCCGGTGCATCGTAAAGCCCAGCAGCATTGCCCTGCGCTTCGTAGTAGCTGGCGTAGTTTCCCTCAATCGGGGTTCGCAGCCGCGGACTGGCGCTAATTTCTTGTACCGCACCAATACCCGCGGTAATTTCTGTATTGGAATACCCCAAGCTAAAACCGAGGCGCTCGGTCTCGTTGATTGGGTAGCCAAAGTTTAAGCTGGTCCCGTAACTATTGGTGGTATAGCGCGACACATTAATCTTGGAGAGATCAGCCTCGCGATAGAAAATCGAGAAACCGCGGCTGACGCCGTCTTTAGTAAAAAAGGGATCGACAAAACTAAACCGCAAATTGGTCATGTAATCGCTTTTATTAACCGATATACCAATTTGATTACCCGTACCGAGAAAGTTGTCCTCTTGAATATTGGCTCCAAGCAATAGCCCAGCGTCTTGGGAAAAACCGAGACTGGCGCCAATACTGCCGGAAGATTGCTCCTCTACGGTAAAATCCAGATCAATTAAATCGTCACTACCGGGCACTTCCAGTGTTTCGACAGCAGCTTCCTTGAAAAATCCGAGCCGCTCCAAGCGCACCCTAGATTGCTCGATATTGATTGATGAGGCGGGGGCTGCCTCCATCTGGCGCATCTCGCGGCGCAATACTTCGTCAGCGGTGCGGGTATTACCGGCAAAGCTTATACGTCTAACATAGGTACGTTTGCCAGGATCAATAAAGAACTTCAAGTTGACGGTTTTATCCTCTTCATTGATTTCAGTGACCCCTTCCACTTTGGCAAAATTATAACCGTCATTACCCAGTCGCTTGGTAATCCACTCTTCACTGGAGGTTATCAACACCTGCGAGAATATCTGCCCTTTACGAATAAAAATAAGTGGTCGCAGCTGCTCTTCTGGCACCACGATATCACCGGAGAGGTCGACATCTCCGACGGTGAAAATCTCGTCTTCACTGACGTTAATAGTGATGTACACCCCTGCTTTGTCTGGGGTTACCGAAACCTGAGTAGAATCAACAGCAAAGTTGATATAACCGCGGTCAAGGTAGTAGGAGGTCAGAGTTTCGATGTCACCGGTTATTTTTTCCTTGGCGTATTTGTCGTTACTGGTGATCCAAGACAACCAACCGGTAGATTTGGACTCGAACATGTCCAGTAGTGCTTCATCGCCGTAAACGCTGTTGCCGACAATATTGATATGTTTTATCGAAGCGGTACTGCCCTCGTCCACATTGATATTAATAGCGACGCGGTTGCGCGGCAGTGCTACTACATCAGTTTCAATACCGGCATCGTAGCGCCCCTGAGAAACGTATTGGCTGGTCAATTCCATCTTCATCGACTCAAGAGTCGAGCGCTTAAACACCTTGCCGTCGGCCAGTCCGGAACCCTTCAGGCCCTCTAGCAACGACTCGGTATCAATCGCTTTATTGCCCTCAATATTGATTTCACTAATAGAGGGACGCTCAATAACTACCACTACTAAAATGGCACCGTCTCGTGATATTTCGATATCGTCGAAGTTACCGGTGCGAAAGAGATTGCGCACAGCACCGCGAACCTGCTCGGCGGTTACCCGGTCACCGACATTAATCGGCATCGAAGAAAACAGACTGGCGGCGGAGATTCTCTGCAACCCCTCTACCCGAATATCTGAAACAACAAAGGGCTCGTAGGCATTAACATTGACTGCACTAGAAACCAAAAATAACAACAAAAATAAGTAACGATTCATTTACGTTTAAGTACCAATACTAATGAAGACCAAAGCGGTCAGTGATTAACTACAAACGACTTTTTCATCGCCTGCGATAATTCTATTTCTGTGGTGCCGTCTATCTCTACCGGTTCAACTCGTACTGTGTTGCCGCTGTATTGCCGACAGTACAGCAACGGCCGCTGGATAACCTAGCCAACCTCGCCTTGTTCAAGGAGTTGCCTAGAGCCGCGCAAAGTCGTTAAACAAAGCCAGTCCCATAACCCCGACAATCATGAAAACGCCTAGCTGATAGCCTATCAACTGGATTTTCTCGGGAACAGCACTGCCGGTTATTAATTCCACCAGGTTGAACATAATATGACCACCGTCTAATACTGGAATAGGCAATAGATTCAACACCCCAAGACTAATACTCAGCAGCGCCAGAAAGCCTAAATAAGATTCTAGTCCAGCCGACGCTGAGGCGGACGCCACTTTAGCAATGGTTATCGGCCCACTCAAGTTTTTCGGCGAGATTAGACCTAATAACATCTTTTTTATCGATTCCAGGGTAAAAACACTCATCGACCAGGTCTTTTTCACCGCTTCAAGGCCGGCACCGACAAAACCATAGCTAAACGAGCGCTTCATCTCCTCGGGCCACTCCGGTATTTTTACCCCAAGCCCGACTCGGCCAAAAGGCTTGTTGCCCTCATCAAATT
>JBLHLU010000290.1:0-5061 GCA_047623385.1 Paraglaciecola psychrophila | reverse complement strand
CATAATCTGGTTTTGAGCGGTTACCGGCTGGTCGGGCCACTCTTCACAGGCCCAAATATTGAATGGTAGCGTTTGTACTTCATTGTGCAGTTTGAGGCGGATGTTGGTGTCGACCTCAATGGCCATGCGGCCATCTTCCAGTTCTTCGAGTAGCGTTACTGGGCCCGCAGAAAAAATATCGCAGGGTTTGTATGTCGCTTGGTTTGAGTGAAGCGCCTTTTCAGGACTTTGATCGTTGTCCGGCGCATGTATCACCTTCTCAGTATGACAAATGCCCATCATCCGCTGGTTGTCGAGGCAGTGCCGAACCATTTTCCTATAACGCGGCTCAAATACATGCAGCGGGCAGGGTACACCAGGGAAAGTGACCGAACTGGGGATTGGGAAAAGGGCTACTTCTATCATTGCTTAAGTCCACTTAGTTTAGCGATAACGTCACTGAGCTAACACGTCACTGTTTGCTGATTAGAGTTTAGTGAAAATCATGACATGTTGTTGTGGTAAGTAGGTATCAGTTCTTAACCACTGTAACCCCACTGCGTGCATTTCTGTTTTGGCTTGCTGCTGCGTCATTTTATGCAGTCGCTTGATCGATACTTTACGGTCTTCACCGCGATACTCTACCAATACTACCCGACCACCGGGCTTCAAGCCTTGCACAACGCCCTCCATCACTTCTCGCGGGTGTGAAAACTCATGGTAGGCGTCTACCAGCAGCACCACGTCAGCGGAAGCCGCTGGAATATTGGGGTTAGTAACAGAGGCAAGCAGTGTATCGATATTGTTGATGCCCTGCCGTATTTTCCGCTGTTCAATCATGCTGAGCATTTCTGGCTGGATATCGACAGCGAGTACTTTGCCCTGAGGTAGTTTCTTGGCTATAGGAAAGCTGAAATACCCGGTGCCTGCACCCAAATCGACAACCACGTCATTGCGCCGCAAATTCAACTGGTTCAACAACCTATCAGTGCGTTCTTCTTGTTCTCGGCCCGGACGTTCTAGCCAGCCGGCACCCAAATGGCCCATGACATGGGATATTTCCCTGCCTAGGTAAAATTTTCCGATACCGTCACTACTGGCTGTGCCCAGCTTGTAGTAGGCCTTATTAACCTGGCTGTCAGCCAAAGCGTCGTCAAAGGTCACCACTAAGGCCAGTATAATTAAAACTGCTTTAAGCATGACTGCACCCTATGCATCGATGATTTATTGGCCTGTTGAGGCTATTTTGGTACCGCATAGTAAATTTTTCACCACGCCTACGTGTTGCTGATTTCTGGGTACAAATCAAGTGAGAGTGGTAGCTCTAGGGTGTTATCTTGCTGCCGTATCGGTTGGTTGATCATCTCGTCATAGGCAGATTGATGTATTAAGGTTATAGATGCCACCGGCATGGTCTGCAGCGCTTTGCGCATATGCATGAGGCTATGATGCCTTATGGTTTTACCCGATTTATCCACCAGACGGTAGTCTATCCCATCCATGATCACATTAGCTTGATAGCCAACCATGTCGACCGACCGAATTGTAACCGGCTGGGGTATGGGACAACGGGAGAATTGGTCCAACGTAATTTTCATTAAGTTTGCTACCTCTAGCCGTGGTTTTTCAATGTTTTGTACTGCCTTACCTTATACGTATTTTTCTGCTTCAAGGATCACTGTAGTGTTCAATTTATTTGTAGGTATAGACAGTGTCTTGGCCCCCATTTACCCGGCGACAATAAACACATTACTGGGCTGAGTGTTGCACTAGCTAGTGTTACAGAGCTACTTAGCCGGTACTAAAATAGCTGTCGTATAACAATAGTTAGTCTAGAAAACTTTAGCAACTACACCTTGAGCGCTTCGAACCCGGCGCTAGCAGCCTCTCTGGCGCTAGCGAGTTTTCGCTAACAGCGGGGAATAGCGGAGTGGCAGATAACACTCTATTTTTTGAAAAAATTGAGAATCTAACCGGTACAAACGGTGATGATCGTTTGATTGGCGGATCTGATTTTGTATTAACGGGGCGCAACAGGGGTATCGTTGATGACTTTTTTGTTTTTAACGATATTGAAAATCTGGTGGGGACCGTTGGCGATGACAATTTTGATCTTAGTAATGGTTTCTGGACGGGACCGTACGTGGAGCTTTGCAGGCAGGTGCGGCGGATACGGATACTCTGATTGGACTGAATTACTTCGAATGGGATGGCGACGGCCAAGGTACCGCTGCAAAGCGCGATGCCAGCGGCGACATCGAGTCTGTAACCCGTTTTGAAGAAATCGAAAATTTAGTGGGTACCTTGGGCAGCGATACCTTTAACTTAGCCGGCTACATGCACACCGGGCGTATTGATGGCTTGAGCGATTATTCAGGCCAGTTGGCGGTTGATCGGGTTATTATCGATCAGGATACATCCGGTGAGGGTTTACAACAAAATATTGCTATCGATGTCACCGGCAGTGAAAGTGGTGCTGCGCGCTATGGTAGTGGATCTGCTCAATTTGACTATGCTGGCATCGAAGATTTCCAGTTGAGTATTCGACAAGATCTTCTTATCAGCGGCGCCGGTCGAGTGAGTTCCCGCAGCGATATCAATGTAGCTGGCAGCCTAACGCTCGATGCTGCTGCCAATGGCGATGCCCTAAGCTTAGTGTCAACGGGTAATATGACGGTTGACGAAAACCTACTGTTGCAGGGTCGCTCGATTATTGATGTGTCTACCGAGGGTACGGTGCTGACTATCGGCAGCGGCATCAGTATTGATACCACCAGCGGTGCAGGAATCAATGTCTTGGTCGCTTTTAATATTACTGAAGAGCCACTTATTCAGCTACAGGTTGAGGAAACCACCAGTCTTTCAGTATTCGATGATATCGACGTATATGTTGCAGGACGGTCATCTGTGGCGCGTACTAACGGTGTTAAACTGGAGTCAGAAGGTGATCTGATTGAGGCATTAACGGGTGCTCAATAGTCGCCGCAGGTATTATTCGATTACGGCTAATCGACACTAGAGAGTGACAGTCAATGAAAGACTTTGATCCACTAGAAAAAGAACGGCAGCTTCAACATGAATCCGGTGCTTGGGATACCAGTGTTGTAGCACCGGCTAATGCCGGTGATATTCCGGTGATTGATGTGGGTCGTTATTTTGATACAGATAGTGATGAAGAGCTCGAAAAAGTTGCTGTTCAATTGCATGACGCCTGTACCCAAGTAGGGTTCTTCTCTATTGTGAACCACCGTTTGCCGATCGATAGTTTACTTAATGTATTTGATGAAACGCGTCGTTTTCACGATTTGCCACAGGCTACAAAAAACCGTTTACTGATGGATAGAGCCGACTGGCCGGTAAAGGGCGTTGGCTACTTACCGGTAAAAAACTTCAAACTGCCAGCCCGCAATAAAGGTAACTTAAACGATTCGTTCATTGTAAAACGCGATCACAAGTCGACTCTCAACGACAGCCAGTGGCCAGTCGAGTCTGAATTACCTGCGTTCAGAAAAAACATAGAAACCTATGCGAGCCACATCGAAGCATTGGCTAAACGGCTATTGCCGATATTTGCACGAGCACTTAAACTCGATAAAGCGTATTTCTTAGCGGCGTTTAGTCAAGCACTGTACCGGCTGCGAATGACACGCTACCCGCTGGTACCGGACAAGGATAGAGATGAATTTGGTATTGCACCGCATGTTGATACCTCATTTTTTACCCTGCTGGCACAAAACAGTCAGGGGCTGGTTATCTACCACGAACAGCGTCAGTGCTGGATTCATGCGCCAGTATTAGAAAACGCCTTTATTGTTAATACCGGTGAGTTGCTTAAACAGTGGTCAAACGATTATTTCATTAGCGTCAAACATTTCGCCGATAACAACACCGGGCAACAAATGCGTTACTCCGTTCCCTTTTTCTTTAATGCCAATGCTGATTATTTGATGGCCTGTTTACCCAGCTGTTGTGACGATAATAACCCTGCCAAGTACCCCGCAATTTCTTATCTTCAAAGCCAGGCCATTGTGCAGGGCGAGTGATTCAGTTAACTACTGCCGGCTCGCGCCATAAACGGTCTCGTTCACTTCGGGGTCGCCTACTACGCCGGGCTGCGTTTCTTAAACAAAAACGCCCATGATGCGCATAGTGTCGCCAGCGACCGGCGACACCCGGTGCAGAGAATTACAACCACGGAAAATACACAGTGCACCGGGCTCACGTCCTACCGAAACAGTACTTTTATTAAGTTCACCTTTTAGTATTTTAGCAACATGCTCATAATTTTGGTTGTTGTCGCTGCGGCTTTCGGGAGACAACTCAAAATCGCCACCGCTTTCTGCCGCCTGCACCATCAGCGTCATAGTGAACGCGTTTACAGAATCGAAATGCCAGGAAGACTGATCACCGTTGTTATAACAGACATAGTTGGCGGGCTGGTACTCGTCTTCATTGTCGAATAAGGGTACATCCCCGACTATTTCAGCGACTAGTTCCCGAACAGCCGACCAGTGGTAAAACGCTTTAAGAGGCGAGTGGTCGGTCAACAACTTATAGGGGATTATTCTGGAGCTGGCATTTTTCATTAAATTTCTGGCGTGATCAGCGGGCAAAGCGGCGTCAACAGAGCGTTGTAAATAGCAGTTTCTTCTCGAGGTATTATCGTTAGCCTGAGGTCGCAATAATAAGGCTTCGTCTTTCATTGCTTGCAGTGCATCAGCGCGAATAAAGTCGGGCAGTACACAGAACAAATTCTCTTCAAGTTCGGCTTTTAAACCTGTAACAAGCGATTGTCGCAAAGTACTACGTTTATCGTGTATAGGATATTTTTCTATATTGACAATACTTTCTGCATTGGATTCGACATAGTTCATAGTTAGCTCCCGTTGACTTTTACTTAAGCGATTTATTGTTCTACGTTAAACTTCTCATAAAGTGTGGCGTAGATCAACAATAAATTGAACGATCGTTCAATTTATTTGACTATTATCAGTGACAATAATAAACTCTTAGCCGGAATAATAAAACGAATACTGCTGATAATAAGTCCTATTGATGGTCGCAAGATAATGAAAAACACTA
>JBLHLU010000289.1:0-5077 GCA_047623385.1 Paraglaciecola psychrophila | reverse complement strand
TAACCAGTGCTGCGCCGCTGCGGGGCATTCCCAACACAGCGGGTTATTGTGCCGCCCGAGGTGCACAAAATGCCTTTGTACGGGCAGTGGGGTTGGAATTAGCGAAAGCTAATGTTCAGGTCAATGCTATCGCTCAAAATTACGTTAGTAACGATACGTATTATTCCGATGAATTTGTGGTGACGGACAAGTTTAAGGCGCATCTAAATGCTATGGTGCCTACCAAAAAAGTGGCGGAAGCC
Source organism: Paraglaciecola psychrophila (assembly GCA_047623385.1). Classification (GTDB taxonomy): domain Bacteria; phylum Pseudomonadota; class Gammaproteobacteria; order Pseudomonadales; family Dasaniaceae; genus Oceanicoccus. The sequence continues at coordinate 4,835 of JBLHLU010000289.1, read as the reverse complement.
GAGGAGACCGCCGAGTTGGCACTTTATTTGGCCTCTGAACGCTGTACCCATATGGTGGGGCAGGTAATTCCTTTTGCCGGTGGTTGGGCCACTACTACCGGTTAAAAACCTCCCGAGACGACAAGCTAAGCAGTTTTGTTGGTATTGCGGGGCTTACTATCGCTGTGTTCGCCGCCTTGGCTATCAGCGAATAGGGCTGCTTCGGCGACTAATAAAAAAATAGAGCCGCGGGTGGCTACTGTTACAAAGCAGCGGTGTAGTTTCCGGCTTAATATTCCTGATATAGCTACTGCGGTTACACGATTGCACTGTCACCACCGGTGTCTATTGGCGTTGCCAATAGTTCCAGTGCCGTTGTCGAGGACAGAGCGATAACACAACGAGTGGCCTCTAGTGCGCCAAGGTTGGCGATAAGCACTATTAATGATAGCATCTGCGTCCCTATTTAATGTCGCAGTGGATCCGCTCTACTGGGCTGACGCCGGAGCTTGTTGCCCTGGATAGATGGAAAAAACTCAATCAGATCGTGAATAGACGGGAAGGACAGGTTATGAAAACGCGTATTACAGAGTTATTTGGTATCGAGCATCCTATTATTCAAGGCGGTATGCACTTTGTCGGTTTAGCCGAAATGGCTGCGGCAGTTTCCAACGCCGGTGGCCTGGGTATTATTACCGGCCTAACGCAGGGTACCCCAGAAAAATTGGCCGCTGAAATTGAGCGTTGTCGCGCCATGACCGACAAGCCCTTCGGCGTCAATCTTACTTTTTTACCCTCGGTTAATCCCCCAGATTATCCTGGTTTTGTCCAAGCTATCATCGATGGCGGGGTAAAAGTTGTGGAGACAGCGGGTAATAACCCACAAAAATACTTGCCTGCACTGAAAGCGGCGGGCATTAAAGTAATTCACAAATGCACAGCAGTACGGCACGCGCTCAAAGCTGAATCTATTGGCTGTGATGCAGTGTCGGTAGATGGCTTTGAGTGTGGCGGTCACCCCGGCGAAGACGATATCCCCAACTTTATCTTGTTGCCTAGGGCCGCAGACGAGTTGAAAATTCCCTTTGTTGCCTCCGGTGGTATGGCCGATGGACGCAGTTTAGTTGCTGCTATGGCAATGGGTGCTGAGGGCATGAATATGGGCACTCGTTTTATTGCTACCGTCGAAGCGCCGGTTCACGTCAATGTAAAACAGGCTATTGTTGAAGCGTCTGAACTCGATACTCGCTTAGTCATGCGGCCACTGCGCAATACCGAGCGTGTTCTGACTAACCCGGCGGTTGAGCGCTTGTTGCTTAAAGAGAAAGAGTTGGGAGCTGACATCAAGTTTGCCGATATCGCCGAAGAAGTCGCCGGTGTCTACCCTAAAATTATGCAAGATGGCGAGATGGAAATCGGCGCCTGGTCCTGCGGTATGGTGGCCGGACTGATCGACGACGTTCCCACGGTACAAGTGTTAGTGGATCGGATCATGGCTGAAGCCGAGACTATTATCCACCAGCGTCTCAGCGGTATGTAGTCATCCACACTGCGCCATGGGGTTGCCTAGTGTGTTGGCCCGGTCGTACCGCTCGATACACAGCATCAAAGTGCGGCGCAGGGATAACCACTAGCTGCGGCAATGGCTGCTGCGGTTGATCGGCTAAGGTTGGTGAACTGTTCGCTGTCACTGTGGCTTCGCAACTGAGCGTAGCTAATGGTGACCGCTGTCCAAAAACTGTAGGGCGTTGTTTGGCGACTTAACGTGGCATTCGTCAACAGTCGGTTGCTGTCGCCTAGCGTTAACTCACCACTGTGGCGGACTTGATAGGTGGTAGTAACGTGGTTTTCTGTGCCGGTCGAATCTCGACAGCGCTGCAGCGTTAACATTCAAGCTGCAGCGCTGTGCTGTTAGCAGCGCCAGTTTGCCCTTGGGCGTTCCCGGGTGCGGCGTCTTGCCAGTGGTACATAACGGCTGCGAACAATACAATATTTCTTCTCAATACAGTAATATCTGCAGCCTGCGGTGGATGCAGATCCCTATGCGATAGCTTGGTTTTGATCATGGGCTGTGCAACGCCGGCGCGCAAACAGTTGTTGTTAACACGGTGTTAGTGTTCGGACGCTGCGATTGAAGTACGGGGACAGCCGGGCGGCGTGCGCGGATGAATACTAAAAAAGCCTGAGATAGAAACAGGTAATGACGACTATCATCACTACTGGAAATAACTGTGCAGAGTTTGGATTTACAAGTTATCAGTCAATTGTGTGTATGGCTCCAGCGCGGTGATAGCGCTTGGTTGTGCACCGTTATCGAAACCTGGGGTTCTTCGCCCCGGCGCCCCGGTAGTTTGATGGTGTGCCACGGCTCAGGGGCTATTGTTGGCACGCTCTCCGGGGGCTGTGTTGAAGAAGACCTAATCGAGCAGCTACAAAGTGGACAGTTAGCGGCGAAGGCGGCTCACTACAAGCTGTACGGAGAAACCGCCGCTGAGATTGAACGTTTCCAACTACCCTGTGGTGGCATTCTAGGGGTGTTAATCGAACCTATAGCACCTGGCCAGTTGGCAGTTTTTAGCGATATTGAAAGGGCTCTTACACAGCGTGAAAATATTCACCGCGAGGTTAGTTGGGATGCGCAGTCAGCGATTTTGACGGCGCAGGCAGCCAGTATTACCCGCCGCTCACCGGCGATCGAACTGAGCCGAAGCGAGGTGCACAGCCCGCTTACTTTGAGCCAGGTCTACGGTCCGCAAACACATCTGTTCATTATTGGGATCACTGAAATTAGCCGTGCCTTGGCGCAATTTGCTCTGGCTGCGGCCTACCGAGTTACCGTGTGTGACCCGCGTGCTGAGCTCGCCGATAGTTGGGATATAGAGCACTGCCTACTGTTGACGGCGATGCCCGACGATGCACTTTCCGGGCAGGGTGAAGGTATTACTGTCGATGCAGATACCGCCATTGTCGCAGTAACTCACGATCCGCGCATCGATGATATGGGCCTGCTGGAAGCCTTTAATACCAGCGCTTTTTACATCGGTGCGATGGGGTCTCGGCGCTCATCTGTAAGCCGCCGGCAGCGGCTGCTTGATTTAGACATTAGCGAGCAACAATTACTGCGCTTACACGCCCCGATTGGCTTGTCGATCGGCAGTAAAACCCCGGTCGAAATTGCCATCGCTATTATGGCTGAATTGATCAGCGAGCGTGCTCGCTTGCGAAGCGAAGCACTAGCGACCCTCGAGCAGCAATAGCTTGGCTACCATCGGTGTAGTGGTACTGGCCGCGGGCCGCAGTCGCCGGTTCGGCGGTGACAAGCGTCAGCATCTACTGGGGCAGCAAAACCTACTGCAGCATTCGCTGTCGAAACCGCTCAGCATGGGGCTGCCAACCAGGGTAGTGCTGCGCCCTGACGACGGCGAGCAACTGCCAGCGCTGCTGGGAGACTTTATTGCGCATCCCAACTTGTCAGTTGTCTACGCGGCACAAGCAGATGACGGCATGGGCCACTCACTGGCCTGTGCGGCAGCGGCCATGTCCGATTTCGATATGCTGCTAGTACTGCTGGCAGACATGCCTTGGATTGAAGTGGCCACTATTGAACTACTGCTGGCCCGGGGTGAGCGCGAGCACATTGTGCTGCCACTTTATCAGGGGCGCAGAGGCCATCCGGTACTGTTCGGTTGTCGCTGGTTTGAGGCCCTACAGGCGTTAGGTGGCGATAGCGGGGCTCGCGAACTGTTGCGGGCCAATCCCGATGCCATCGATGAGGTGGTTGTGCGCGACCCCGGTGTGCTGCGCGATGTCGATACACCGCAAGCGGTCAACCAGCCGATCTAACCACAGGGCGTTATCATGAAAAGTAAAAAATTAGCGCTGGAGAAGTCTTGGTTAAAGCAGCTGGAGGGGGAGTTTGAACAGCCCTATATGCTAGAGCTACAAGCATTTTTGGCGGCTCGCAGCGCCGCCGGTATCGATATCTATCCTCCTGAGGTTCTGCGTTATCAGGCCTTCAATAGCACCCCTTTCGATCGCGTTAAGGTGGTGCTGCTGGGCCAAGACCCTTATCACGGTGCGGGGCAGGCTCAGGGGTTGTGTTTTTCGGTGGCAAAAGGGGTGAAAACGCCACCTTCGCTGGTGAATATTTTCAAAGAGATAGAGCGGGATTTAGCGATTGCGCGGCCCGAGCACGGCTGTTTACAAAGCTGGGCCGAGCAGGGTGTACTGCTGCTTAACGCGACCTTAACTGTAGAACATGCCAGTGCTGGCAGTCACCAGAGGAAAGGCTGGGAACAGTTTACCGATGCCGTTATTGAGAGTATTAACCGCCAGCGAAGCGGTGTTATTTTTGTGCTGTGGGGTAGTTATGCGCAACATAAAGGACGGCTGATTAATCGCGAAAAACACCGGGTGCTATCTGCGCCTCATCCCTCACCGCTGTCGGCTTATCGTGGTTTTTTTGGCTGCGGGCACTTCTCAAGTATCAACACTTTACTGCTGGCTGGGGGTCAAAAACCCATCGATTGGCAGTTAAACTAGTGTCGAGTTCGGCACGATTTAACTGTTATGGACCTTTATCCGAGTCAGTTATATTGAGGGCAGTCGGCGTTTATCTAACACTATGCCAAGGTATCTGCTGCTCAATGCAGAAAAGCCATCGCCGCTTCCATATCGGCGGACAAGTCTTCCAGCTCTTCGAAATTAATTTCCGGGGACAGCCCCAGCCGGTCAAAGGCGCTAATAGTAGACCAGTCCATTTGAGTAAAGGCATTGTCACTGCCGATATAACTTTGTAGGTTAGCTACCATCACTACATCGGAAAGGTCAACGGTCGGCGGACAGCGGACAAAGTT
>JBLHLU010000288.1:0-5083 GCA_047623385.1 Paraglaciecola psychrophila | reverse complement strand
GGAGCGTAAACAGTAGTTGTAAGCAGACCGTCGAAGGCCCTGCCCGCGGCCAGCAACACTGGCGGCAACTGGCGTGGTCATTTTTCCCCTATCGCGTATAATACGCGCCGCTATTGCAAACAAGGTAGGTAACTCGTGAGAATCATGTTGGCTCCGATGGAAGGTGTGGTCGATCACACCATGCGCGATATGCTGACTCGCCTTGGCGGTCTCGACCGCTGTACCACCGAATTTGTTCGCATCACCGACCACTGCCTACCCGCTAAGGTGTATTACCGGTTTTGTCCTGAGCTGCACAATGGCGGTCTCACTCCCAGTGGCACCCCAGTGTATGTACAACTGCTGGGCGGACAACCTGAGCCGATGGCAATGAATGCCCAGCGCGCTGCACTGCTGGGAGCCCCCGGAATTGACATTAATTTTGGTTGTCCGGCCAAGCAGGTCAACCGCAGTGACGGTGGTTCGGTACTGCTAAAAAGCCCTGACCGGGTGTTCAATATTGTCGACGCGGTGCGCCGGGCGGTACCTGCGGCAACGCCGGTTACGGTAAAAATACGCCTCGGGTATAGCGATCGCAGCCTGCTGTCTGAGGTCTGCGCCGCGGTTTTCGCCGCCGCTGCCAATGAGTTAACCATTCACGCCAGAACTAAAGAAGACGGTTACAAACCGCCGGCCTACTGGCAGGCGATTGCGGCGATAAAAGATAGCAGCCCTATTCCAATAATCGCCAATGGCGAAATCTGGTCGCCCAGCGACTACTTCGATTGTATCGAACAGAGTCACTGTCAGGATATTATGCTGGGCCGCGGCCTGCTAGCCTATCCCGAGTTAGCACGGCAAATTAAAGCGACGGCGCAGCCAGAATCGCCAGCACCGATGCAATGGCTGACCATTGTTGATCTGCTTGAACAGTTCTGCGTTGTCACCGAACAAGAGTACGAGAGCAAGCATGTTGGCAACCGCGTTAAGCAGTGGCTGGGTTATTTACGCCGCCAATACCAGCAGGCAGACGTGCTGTTCGAGTCGGTCAAACGTCTCAAGCTGGCCAGCGATATTGACCTTGCCATTGGCGCCCATCGACAAGCTATAACCGGGTCTTAGAGCCACCAACTTTGACCCTGCCTGCGCATTTGATAATCATTTTATTGCCGAGGTCCTATTGAGCGACAAGCAAACGGCCAAACAGCCCAGCAACGCCAGCCCAGGTTTTACCGAGGGCTCGGTGCACAGCCATCTGAGCCGGCTCACCGGTTTTATGGTACTGGGACTGCTCTCGGTGATGGGCGCGAGCGTGGTCGAGACCATTTATATCGGCAATATAGGTACCAACGAGCTCGCTGCACTGAGCTTTACCTTTCCACTGGTAATGTTATTCCAAGGTATTTCGATGGGGTTGGGTATTGGCGCCTCCTCGGTGATCGCACGCACCATGGGCCGCGGTGACCTCGAGCACGCCAAACTACTGATCAGCCACTGTTTCATTTTAGTTATTGGTCTAATTGTGGTGGTCGCCGCACTTTCTTACAGTGCTATCGGTGCGTTTTTCTCACTGCTCGGTGCCGACGCGATCATCTTGCCGCTGGCAGTCGACTATATGCAGATCTGGCTGTGGGGCCTTCCCTTTTTCACCGTCGCCATGGTCGGCTCAACCCTGATGCGAGCGGTGGGCGATGCCACTACCCCGGGCTACTTAATGGCTATTGGCTCGGGTTTACAGATAGTGATCTCGCCGCTGTTTATCTTCGGCCTACTGGGGGCCCCGGAACTAGGGCTAACCGGTGCCGCGGTCGGTTTCGTACTGGCCCGTTTTGTCAGTCTACTTATGTATCTGTATATCTTTATCTTCAGAGACCAACTGTTTCACTTTAGCCTGCAGGGCTTTAAAACCTCTTGTTATGGTATTTTACATGTCGGCCTGCCGGCGATTGCCAGCAATATGATTATGCCGCTATCGATGGCTGTTATTACCCGCCTGCTGGCAGGCCACGGCGCCTTGGTCGTTGCCGGCTTTGGCGTGGCCTCACGTATAGAATCAATGGTAATGATGGTGATGTTTGCGCTGTCGATGAGTGTCGCGCCCTTTATCGGCCAAAACTGGGGTGCCGGTGAATTCGAGCGGGTCAAACAGGCACTGAAGATGGCCAACGGCTTTGCTCTAGGTTGGGGAGCTCTAGCCTATATTGGACTGTTTTTTTATGCCGAGCCATTGATCGCTCTGGTCAACGACGACCCCGGCGTATTGACCGCAGCGGGCCATTATCTGCTCATTTTACCACTGGGCATGGGCTTTATGGGCTTGATCGCTATCGCCACCTCCAGCTTCAATGCCTTGGGTAAACCGATGCCGTCACTTATTATTTCTGCTGTGCAGATGATCGCCATCAATTTACCACTGGCGCTGCTGGGTAATTATTTTTGGGGCTATGTGGGCATTTTTATCGCCGGGGCCGCCACCATGATAATCATGGGAGTAATCAGCTGGCTGTGGTTAAATCGTGAGATAGAGACGGGGATTCGCAGCCGCCTGTGCGTATAAGCCTCAACCTTGGTGTATCGGTGGAACGTAACTGCTCGGTATAGGTAGCGACATAACACACCGCTGCAGCACTGCTAACTAAACTCTGGCTAAACTCTATTTACCCGCTAACGATGAATTGCTGACCTGCCAACAATGAACGAAACCGACAGTTTTTTCGCCCTACTCGTTGGCGGTATTGCCATTACCGCGCCGATTTTTTTTACCGTCATCGGCGGTGCCCTGCTGCGCGCCTTTAATGTATTGAGCGCCAGTCTATTCGACCGTATTGCCGGCCTAGTGTATTGGGTGATCATGCCCGTCACTTTGTTTTTTGGCTCCTTAAAACTCGACTTCAGTAGCGACATCAGCTCGCCCTATTTACTGGCCGGCGTGGTCATTACGCTGCTGGTTATTACTCTGTCTTATGCTTATGCGCGCTGGCGGGGATTGCCTAGGGAGCATATCGGTATCTTTATGCAGGGTTGCTACCGCTCGAATCTGGGGTTGGTGGGTATCGCTCTGGCGGTACAGGCCTACGGGGATGCTGGCTTAGCGCTAGCCACTTTGCCGGTGGCTATTTGGACACTGCTGTACAACGTACTGGCGGTATTTATTCTCAATACCAGTTTGTCCCGACAAACCTCAGTCTATAAAAGTATTCTCAACCTGCTAAAGAATCCGCTAATCTGGGGCATTGTTCTGGGTGCGCTCTGGGCCCGCTGGGGACCGACACCCTCAGCACAGCTGTTGTCTAGCGGCGGTTATTTAATTCAGGGCACGTTGTTTCTGGCATTACTGAGTGTCGGCGCCAGTCTTAATATTGCCCGGCTGCGCGCCAACTATGCCGAAGCACTAGAGGCGAGTCTATGGAAGTTGTTGATCACGCCACTGATCGCGGTTGCGGTTGCATTGGCAATGGGAGTAGAGGGTATGCCATTGGCGATAGTGTTTTTATTATTGGCCGGTCCCACCGCCACCAGCAGTTATTTAATGGTGGCAGCGGCCGGGGGCAACAGAGAACTAGCAGCAGATATTGTGATGCTCACATCGCTGTGTTTCCCTTTCAGTATTACTATCGGTCTTTTTGTACTGCGCGCCTTAGGCCTAGTGCCCTAAGCTACTGAGAATAGGGTTAAATGCTTCAGCACTAACTATTGCAGCGCCGCAATAGTTAGCTCGGCAATTACAGCGCTAAGAATAAAGACCTAAAAACCCAAACCTCTATAAGTTAAGCCAGTGTCGCCAGCGCGTCACCAGAATAGTCTTGTAGCTGACGACCGTCGCGCAGCTTTGCCGCCCACTGCGGATCTTGAATAAGCGCACGACCTACCGCAACCAGATCAAACTCATCCCGCGCCAACCGCTCAACCAGATCATCGATCGCCCTTAATTCAGAACCTTGGCCAGCAAAGGCGGAGAAAAAGTCGCCATTTAGGCCCACTGATCCAACCGTGATAGTCGGCTTACCGGTGATTTTTTTAGTCCAGCCGGCCAGATTGAGTTCGGACTGATCAAATTCTGGCTCCCAGTAACGACGAGTCGAACAGTGAAAAATATCGACCCCAGCATCGCTTAAGGGCGCTAAAAATGTTTCCAATAGCTGCGGGGTAGCGGCTAAACGCGCGGTATAGTCTTGTTGTTTCCACTGCGAGTAACGCAGTACGATGGGAAAATCAGGACCAGTTGCTGCGCGAATCGCCTTAACAATTTCAACCGCAAAGCGGCCGCGATTGGCCATCGAGCCACCCCATTCGTCGGAGCGCTGATTGGTACCCTCCCAGAAAAATTGATCGACCAAATAACCGTGCGCGCCGTGAATCTCAATACCGTCAAAACCGGCGGCTTTAGCATCGGCGGCGGCCCGGGCAAAACCGGCTATCAACGCTTCGATTTGCGCTACAGTGAGTGGCTCAGCTACCTGTTTGCCCGGCACGACTAGACCTGAGGGCCCGACACTGGGTAGTTCTGGAAAAGGCGCTGTCTGCGACTTGCGTGCCATACCGACATGCCAAAGCTGGGGTATTATTTTACCGCCAACACTGTGTACAGCATCGACAACTTGGCGCCAGCCGGCCAGCGCTCCGGCGCCGTGAATATGTGGAATATCGGCACCCATGGTGGCAACCGGGTCATTAATAGTCGTACCCTCGGTAATTATTAGGCCAACACCGCCCTCGCTGCGACGACGATAATAACTGGCAACATCCTCTCCCGGCACGCCCTCAGGAGAAAATTCCCGAGTCATCGGCGCCATGGCAATTCTGTTTTCCAGGCTCAAACCGCCCTGATTAAAAGGCTTAAATAGTGCGTCTACATTATTGGTCATTATTATTCCTAGTTGGGGGTTGCTTGTCGTTATAAAATAGAAAAGATTACTTGTTGTTATCAATTAAACCAGATTGCTGGCTATTATCAGTGAGTCATATCAGTGAGGCATATCAGTGAGGCATATCAGTAACGCAAGGTCACTAGTGGTGATAAACCAGCAGAGCTTATTGGTTGTCAACAACGTAAATTATTGCCTAGCGATAACCGTTTTTAACGTTAGCTAACAATAACAGTTGG
>JBLHLU010000287.1:0-5125 GCA_047623385.1 Paraglaciecola psychrophila | reverse complement strand
CGCCACTAACCGCCAGTGACTAGACGCCCCTTATCAAAATTGATCCAGGCCTCGTCGCTTTAGCCTAAGCGGTTCTTTCAATGTAGGCCCCCGATATCCCATACCCCGAGATAATACTGCGCCGGTAAAACAGGTCATATTCGCTCCAACACTGACTCTCCCACGCCCAGATTCCACAACCACGGTGCCTAGTATTACAGGGTACTGCTAATCCTCGTATCGAATGACTATGGGGAACATGCCTAATAGCTGCCAGCAAACCACGCAACACGTCTACAGAACATAGTCTCGGTTCCAGCTGTTTACCCAATCCACCACAATCACAAAAGCAAAGCCCTGCTGCAATTGCTACAATGCGTACTTAACCGCAGCGTGTACCTTAAAAAAAGACTTATAATGCAGCCCCCAATGCACAACTCAACTATTAAGATCTCATGAAAGTACTGCACTTCTACAGGACCTATTTCCCGGATACTCAAGGTGGCCTTGAAGAGGCAATACGTCAAATCTGTCTCAATACCATCCCCTTTGGCGTCGAGAGCCGGGTGTTAACCATTAGCGCAAAGCCTTCACTTGATCCCATTGAACTGGCAGAGGCGAAGGTTTACCAAGTCAAGAAACACGGAGAATTGGCCTCCTGCACGGTCGGTTTAGGCGCTATAAAAAAATACCGCGAGTTGGCAGAATGGGCTGACGTTATCCACCTTCACTACCCATGGCCATTTGCCGATATAGTACGCCTGCTGTCGCCTAATAACACACCTAGTGTGCTGACCTATCATTCCGACATCATTCGCCAGTTACTACTCAAGCGTATCTACGCACCTCTCGAGAGCCGCTATCTGGCCTCTATAGACAGGATAGTTAGCACGTCGCCGAACTATTTGGCAGGCAGTGCCACGTTACAATCAATGCAGCACAAAGTGCAGACAATACCGCTGGGCATTGATGGCAACTCCTATCCACAGGTCGGCAGTGATCAACTTGAAAAATGTCGGTCACAATTTGGCCAAGGATTTTTCTTGTTTGTCGGCGTGCTGCGCTACTATAAAGGCTTAAATATATTGATAGAAGCGATGGCCGGCTCTAGCAGCATGCTGCTAATAGCCGGTATCGGGCCGATGCAGTCAAAGCTAAAGCGTCAGGTGAAACGTCTGGGGCTGAGTAATGTACGCTTTTTAGGATACGTCAGTGATGCGGATAAGGTCGCTTTGTTACAACTGTGTTGCGCCGTGGTACTGCCATCCCATTTGCGGTCAGAGGCATTTGGTGTGGTGCTGTTAGAGGGGGCGATGATGGCTAAGCCAATGATCTCTGCGGAGATCGGTACGGGTACCAGTTATGTTAATAGTGATGGGGAAACGGGTTTGGTTGTTAAGGCTGGCAGTAGCGATGCTTTGCGTGAAGCGATGACCTATCTTGCGGAAAACAGTGAAGTAGCGCAGACAATGGGTGTGGCCGCGCGAAAGCGTTACCAGAAATTGTTTAGTGGTGAAAAATTAGGGGAGAGCTACTACAAGCTTTATACAGAATTGCTGAATAAGGAGGAGAAAAAGAGTAACCCCCTCGAGCTCAGCTCGAGAGGGTTGTTGCTACCTACTTACCCTTAAATTCACTAACAATAACGGATATAGAGTCTTTGGCATCGCCAAATAACATACGTGTATTGTCACCAAAGAATAGCGGGTTGTCGACGCCGGAGAAGCCCGAGCCCATTGAACGTTTCAATACGAATACTGTTCGTGCCTGATTGACATTGATAACGGGCATACCATACAGCGGGCTGCCTTCGTCGTCGTTAGCCGCAGGGTTGACCACATCGTTAGCACCGATAACAATCGCTACATCCATATTCGGCATTTGCGGATTGATATTGTCCATCTCGACTAACTGGTCGTAGGGAACATTGGCTTCTGCTAATAATACGTTCATATGACCAGGCATACGTCCGGCGACTGGGTGAATGGCAAACTGCACCTCACAGCCGTTGTTGGAAAGCAGGTCAGACAATTCTCTAACAACGTGTTGCGCCTGAGCAACCGCCATACCATAGCCGGGAACTATGCAGACATTTTGCGCTGCTTCTAGAATCAGGTAGGCATCTTCGGCGGTAATGGGTTTAACTTCACCCTCTACGGTTGCACTAGAAACCTTACTGGCACCAAAGCCGCTAAACAAGACGTTACTCAGTGAGCGATTCATAGCCTTACACATGATGTTGGTTAGAATCAGTCCGCTGGCTCCAACTAGTGACCCGGACACAATAAGCAGGTTGTTGTTCAATACAAAACCGGCGGCACAGGCTGCGAGTCCTGAATAAGAGTTGAGTAGTGCGATAACCACCGGCATGTCAGCGCCACCAATGGGGATGGTGATCATCACCCCAAACACTAGCGACAGTACAATAACAGCGATAAGCCAGGGGCTTTCGACACTCGGTGCCATACAAAAGAATACAGCTGACACCAAAATAGCAACAACTAGACCGCCGTTAAATATCTGCTGTCCACCAAATTGAATGGCTTTACTGGGCATTCTTTCACTGAGTTTACCGTAGGCAATCAAACTACCGGTTAAGGTAACACCACCAATCAACACCGACAGGATAATAGTGATATTGGTAAAGGTGCTATTGCCAACGGCGAACACAGCGACTAAACCGACTAGCAAGCTAGAGGCGCCGCCAAAACCGTTGAACAGCGCGACCAGTTCTGGCATGCCGGTCATTTCCACTTTACGGGCAGCGATAGTACCGATCAGTGAGCCGATGATAAGCCCGGTGATAATATTTTCCCAGGGCAGTTTTATTTCGTTGATTAAGGTGGCGACTATTGCCAGCAGCATACCAGCGGCAGACAAGCTATTGCCTTTGCGCGCGGTAGCCGGAGAGCTCAACATTTTGAGGCCAAACACAAACATTATTGCCGCTGCGATATAGGCCAGGTTGATGACTAATTCTGTATTAATATTTTGCATTATATTGAGTTCCTAGTCTTTTTTCTTAAACATGGCCAACATGCGATCGGTGACCATATAGCCACCCACCACATTGATGGTGGCCAATGCAACGGCGATAGTACCAAACCACAGTGCCAGCTGATCACTGCCACTATTGGCGGCAGTAATAGCGCCGACTACAGTGATACCGGAAATAGCGTTGGAGCCTGACATTAACGGTGTATGCAAGGTCGAGGGAACCTTGGCAATCAATTCAAAGCCTAGAAATATTGATAACATCAAAATAAACGATAGGTAAATAGCTTCCATGGTTAAGCCCTTATATTTTTAATCATTTCATTAACCAGTGCGCCATCATGGGTAATGACGCAACCTTTGATTATCTCATCGTCTAGATTGAGGTCGAATGAACTAGTTTCGCTATTCCAATACTCCAGCACAAGATTGTGCAGGTTTGCGGAGTACATTTGACTGGCATTGCTGGCGACCCGCCCTGGCATATTAGCCAACCCGATGACTTTTACGCCGCCGATGTTGACTTCTTCGCCGGCTACAGAGCCCTCAACATTACCGCCGCTCTCAACCGCTAAGTCGATAACTACGCTGCCAGGTTTCATCACTGCCAGCATCTCTTTGGTTACAACAATTGGTGCTGGTCGGCCAAATAGCTGTGCAGTGGTAATGACTATGTCTGACTGCGCGCAAATCTTCTTCTGGCCCTCGAGTTGCATAGCAACCTGCTCTTCGGTCAGTGCCTTGGCATAACCGCTGTCGGTCTGTCCAGTTTCACCCAAGTCGATCTCGACGAACTTTCCGCCCAGTGACTCGACCTGCTCTTTAACTATCGGGCGAGTATCAAAGGCATCAACTCTAGCGCCCATGCGTTTGGCGGTGGCGATCGCCTGAAGACCGGCAACACCGGCGCCGATAATAAAGACTCGAGAGGGTGATATGGTACCTGCTGGGGTCATCATCATCGGTAAAATCTTGTCGAGCCGCTCCGCTGCCAATACCACCATGGCGTAACCGGCGAGGCTGGCCTGCGAGCTGAGCGCGTCCATTTTTTGCGCGCGGGTGGTGCGGGGGATCATCTCCATGCTGATAGCAGTTACCCCGGCTTCAGAGAAAGCATCAATGAGTGCGTGCTCATTAAAAGGATCGAGAAAGGAGATGTGAATACTGCCTCTCTTTAACTGTGCAACCTCGGCCAAAGTGGGCTTGCGCAGACGCAATATCATATCGGCATTGGCCAATAGAGCGTCTCGATCGCTGGTGATGGTAGCGCCGGCAGCTTCATAGGCGGCGTCGTCGATGTTGATACCTAGTCCTATGCCTGCCTCAACTTGTACTTCGGCGCCCTTGTCGACAAAGCGTTTTACCGAATCGGGTATTACAGGAACTCGCGTTTCTCCCGCCGCCGACTCTCGTGGAATGCCAATTATCATAGTGTGACCTTGTCAATAGTTACGTTGACGCGTGTTTAGGCGGTGAATTAGTAGTGTCGGTGCACTCATTAAATGCACAGACGCACCACTACAACGGATCGACATACCTCAAAGTACATTGCACTTTGGTGCGGTAATGTACCTGAGTTGCTTCAATCCACTGCTACATTGCCTAAACTACGCAGGGTATATTGCGTTTAGTATGCCGAATATATCAGTCGTTCTGCTGATTGCCCAAGTACCGCGGTGAATATTGGCTATCATTGTGGTTGATACCGCTAGTCGCTTGCAGCGAATGAGTTGCTCTTAGAGTGCATTGTTGCGGTGCATCTTTCGTAACTTTAGAGAGCATGGTAGGGGCTTTTGCTTTATTCTTCACGGTACGATTAAACCACCACTAGACAGTGGCCTGGGGCCATAATGAGTTCCTCGCTAGCTAGTTTAGGGTCGGTGGGCGATAACGGGGGGCGGAAATTTCTTATCGCCATTTGTGATCGGTAGCTGGTAGTACCAGCACCATCTATTATCACCACGGGCTAACACTAGGTACTAGCACCACGCACTAGCAACACCCACTAATATGAATACGGCACTATTAACGGAGCGGGACAAAAGCTTATGAGTAACGATCAGCTGATTATTTTTGATACTACATTGCGTGATGGCGAGCAGAGTCCCGGTGCGTCGATGACCCGTGACGAAAAAGTTCGCATAGCCAAAAT
>JBLHLU010000286.1:0-5126 GCA_047623385.1 Paraglaciecola psychrophila | reverse complement strand
GCAATGAGGGCGGTAAGCCCCTCGGTTCGCCGAGTTAGTATGTCCAGTATTTTATATCGGGCGCGAACGATCCTGGCCGGCTGAATATCCTCAGCGAGCATCGACAGTGACAAGTCCAGCACGATTACCAGGGCGTCCTGGCGCTGGTGTACTGGTTGTGGCAACTTTTCCCAGCTGGGTCCAGCCAGAGCAATACAGCTTATGACCCAGCCCAGGGCTAAGCAATACCAGGGCATATGACTGCGCCAGCGGGCCACTGAGGTGTTCTCGCCACTATCGAGGAGGTGCGGCAGTAGTGCTGGGCTAATCGCTCCGCGCCAGTCGAGTGCGCGTCTGCGCTGGCGAAGGAAAAACCAGACCAACAGCAGTGCTGGAACAATACCCAGTAGCCACAGTGGACGTAGTAGATGCAGGTTGTTTATTATTTCGGTGGTGCTCATGGTAACGGCTCCGGAGAACTTGCTGTAGACCATTCACGCCAGGGCAGCAGCGCCGTCGCCATTAATGCGCTGAGTAATAGTGCCAAGCCCAACGGCCAGAAGAACAGCGCCTTTTGTGGGCGAAAACTTTTTTCTTGATCTTCCACGGGTTCTAGTTCGTCGAGCAGTTGATATATTTTGATCAGTTCAATCGGGTCTCTGGCACGAAAATATTTGCCGCCGGTGATAGCTGCAATTTCGCGCAGCGACTCTTCGTCTAAGTCAGCTGAGGGATTCACTTTGCGGCCACCAATACTGCTGCCGAAGATACCGGGCTGTACCATTTGGTCGGCCCCAACGCCAACGGTGTAGATGACAATGTTTTCCTGACGAGCAAGCCTAGCTGCGGGGATAGGGTTGACTTGGCCGCCGTTATTGGCACCATCCGTTAACAGTATAACCACGTGACGATCACCGGGGCGCTGGCGCAGGCGTTTGACCGCTAGGCCGATAGCGTCGCCGATGGCGGTCTGCTTGTCGCCGGCAAAGCCTATTTGCGCCTCTAATAAGAATCGTTTAACCGTGGTGCGATCAAAGGTCAGCGGTGCCTGTAAGTAGGCATTGGTACCAAACAGAATAAGCCCCAGGCGATCGCCTTGGCGGCGTTCGATAAAGTCGCTGAGCACCGCCTTTACCGCGAAAATTCGCGGTATCAGTTTGCCCTGGGCCTGCATATCTTCGTGGTTCATACTGCCGGAGATATCCACCGCCACCAGTAGGTCTCTACCGCTGGAGGGTAGGCTGACCGGATCACCAATCCACAGCGGCTGCGCGGCGCCCGCTACCAGTGCAAACCAGATCAGTGCCAGCGTAGAGAGTCTTATTTTACGCTGGCTGCCGCTAATGCTCGGTTGATGCGATAGACCCTCCAGTTCGCGATAAAACGGTACCCGCACCGCCGCCTGTTGAGTTTTAGCCCGGGGCAATAGCCAAAAGACAGCAATAGGTAATGGCAGCAGGTAAAATACCCACAGTAGTTGAAATGTTAGCATGGGGCGGCCAAACTCTTGTTGTGGTGTTTGATCCAGCGCTGGGCCAGAGCGTGCAATGCTTCTTGGTCATAGTCAGTCTGGGCTGCATAGGGGCCACTGGCTAGCACCGCACCGACGCCGCTACTAAATTGCTGCTCGCCATCTAGGGTTTGGTCGAGAAAGCGCAGCCAGGGTTCGCCACTGAGGCTGACCACGGGCCGTTCACAGCCGGCGGCGATCACGGTTTGTTTTAGCAGGTTATTGAGTTGTTGTAGATAGTGGCTACGATTATTTTGCTCAAGGCGGTTTAGCGCCGTTAGCGCAAACCCTCGGTAGCGCCGGGCAGTATGCCAGCGGCGCAGCCATAGCCCGGCAGCCAACAATGCTAGCAGTACGATTAGTGCCACTAGCCACCAACCCGGCGCGGGCGGCCAAAAGGCTACCGCCGGAGGCAGGTGTATATCTCTGAGTTGGGCGAGGGGGTCCTGGGCGTTCATCATTTGCGTCGTCCATAATAGTACATTAGACGCTGCAATGGCGCTTGATTGGTACCGATCTCCAGCAGTGGTATCCCTAACATTCCGAGTTGCTGGCTCAATTGTTGGCGCTGCTCGGTAAAGTGCTGGTGGTAGCGGCGCCGCAGTTCGCGGTCGCCGGTGTGTATGCTATTGCGCTGCTGTCCGTCGCTAACCGTATACTGCCCCGCTGGCGGCAACATTTGCTCCAGTGGGTCACTGATATGGATGGCAGTTATTTCGCAGTGACGAGACAGCTGATAAAGATGTTTGGCGACGGTGCTAGTGGTCCCGTTTTGCTCACTTCCAGATTCTAGGTAGCCGGCGAAGTCGCTGACGATATAGATGGCACTGCCGGGCTTGGCGATACGGCGCAACTCCATAAGGGAGTGCTCCAGATGCTGCGCTGCAGGTAACTGCATGGCACTGGACTGGCTCAGAGACTGGTTGTATTCCATCAGCAAGTGCATAAAAGCCAGCGCCGATTGGCGGCTGCGGCGCGGGCGAATTTCTCGCTGACCGGCGTTGCCAAAGACCAGCCCACCAACGCGGTCACCGTTATTAAGGCCCGACCAGGCCAGTAGGGCACTGACGTAACAGGCGGTGACCGATTTAAAACAGTGCACACTGCCAAAAAACATCGGCTGCCGCTGGTCGGTTACGATTAGCAGCGGGCGCTCCCGCTCCTCCTGAAACAGCTTAGTATAGGCTTTGCCCGAGCGCGCTGTAACCCGCCAGTCGATCGTGCGAATGTCATCGCCGGGCTGGTAGGCACGCACTTCTTCAAAGTCGATACCGCGACCGCGAAAGTTGGTTTTGTTGGGCCCTGCCAGTAAGCTCAACGCACGGCGGCGCTGTTGCAACTCCAATTCCCGGGCAAAAAAACGCGCCTCTAACAGCTCGTTCAGGTCGATAAAGGCACCGCTGAGACGTTGCTCCAGCTTATTCTCGGTGGCTCGCTGCAATGTTGACATATCGACGGCTCGCTCAGGCTACAGGCACGTGGCGCAGTAGCTCTTCGATCACCCGGTCGCAGCTTATACCGTTGGCCTCGGCCTCAAAACTCAATATCAGGCGATGGCGCAGCACATCCGGGGCAATCGCTTGCACATCGTCTGGACTGACAAAGTCGCGGCCGTTAATCCAGGCGTGGGCACGGGCGCAACGGTCTAGCGCAATGGTGCCGCGGGGGCTGGCACCAAATTCTATCCAGCTGGCAAGCTCGCTACTGTAATTGCCGGGGTTACGGGTTGCCATAGTCAGTTGCACCATATACTCCTCGACTGCCGGCGCGCAGTGCAGCTTCAACACTTGTTGTCTGACCGCGAGTATTTCAGTTTCTGTGATGGGGTTAAACGCCGGCGTACTAGCGGAGTTAGCAGTAGCTTCGCTGCGCACCAATTTTAAGATGGCGCGCTCCGCTTCGACATCGGGGTAGTCGACCCGAACGTGCATTAAAAAACGGTCGAGCTGTGCCTCTGGCAGCGGATAGGTGCCTTCCTGTTCAATAGGATTTTGTGTTGCCATAACCAAAAACAGTGCGGGCAGTGGGTAGCTGGTCTTACCAACACTGACCTGGCGCTCCGCCATGGCCTCTAACAGGGCGGACTGAACCTTAGCTGGGGCCCGGTTAATTTCGTCGGCGAGTACTAAATTGTGGAAGATAGGCCCTTTTTGAAACTGAAATGTACCGTCCTCAGGACGATAGATATCGCTGCCGGTGACATCGCCAGGCAGCAGGTCCGGAGTGAATTGGATGCGGTGAAAATCACCGGCAATACCCTGTGCCAATATTTTGATAGCCTTAGTCTTAGCCAGCCCCGGTGCGCCTTCGACCAACAGGTGACCGTCCGCTAACAGGGCGATTAGCAGCCGTTCCACTAGCGCAGCTTGACCGACGATTTGGCTTTCCAGCCAAGATTTTAGATGAGTAAATGCTTCGTTGTTATTCATTGATATCTTATTTAGCCTATGATTGCTTGGGGTAAATACGTACTTGTCTATAACGAGTCAGCCACTTCGTGCAGGCCAGCGGGTTCTATTGCGCGCTGTTATAGACCGCAATTCGTCGACAAGTTTCCATTGCTGTGGATATTACATAAATTCTAACAAAATCTGTAGCTTAAGCTAAACTTCCAGTAAATAATTTACTTGGTGGTACTGTCAATGGGACAAGAACAGGGCAAGGCTCGGCTACTGGCACAGCTGCTGACAAAAATCCAAGCACAGTTTGAACCACCGCAAGCGTCGATGTTAATGGCATTTGCCAATCAGTGGTATTTAGATTACCCAATGGACGATCAGAGTGGGCGCCAGCTAGCTGATATTTATGCTGCTTTGCTCGATAGTTGGGAGTTTCTCCAGCAGCGCACTGCACTGACCACGAAAGTTCGGCTATTTAATCCAGATTTCCTGCAGCAGGGTTGGGCGCTTAACCATACCGTGGTCGAAATTCTGGCTGGGGGTATGCCGTTCTTAACGGATTCGGTCCGCGGCGAGCTAAACCGGCGCAATATTCGCATTCACAGTATCCACAGCGTGGTGTTGCCGGTAGTACGCGACCGCGAGCATCAACTGCGAGAAGTACTGCCGTCGCGATCGGTTGTTGAGCCCAGCGGCAGCGATGTTTTTAACCATGAAGCACTGTTGCATCTGGAAATCGATCGCCTTGGCGACGACCTCCAGCGAAACGAGATTAACGACTCGATAGCATCGATTCTCGACGAGGTGCAGCTGATAGTTGACGACTTTCATGCAATGACGGCGCGGGCGCAGGAAGTGGTGGCCTGATTCGCGATAGCTGTGAACTAATAGCCGACCGCGAAGAGTCAGCGACTTTTATTGAGTGGCTTAGCAACGAAAAATTTACCTTTCTCGGCTTCGAACAACTGGAGATTGATCGCAGCACCGAGCAATTAAATGTGCATCGAGCCGAAGGCTCAAAGTTGGGTCTGTTGCGGACCAGAGACTCACAGGCGCTGGCAGAGTTGTCTCAGAAATTAGCCCAGGGCACTGTACAGCAACTGCGCGAGAGTCAAATCTCATTTTCAAAGTCCTCGGTACGCTCGCGTATTCACCGTCAGGTATATCCCGATTATGTTGGTATCAAACTGTATAACGCGGAGGGTCTGTTGTGCAGAAAATACCGGTTTTTGGGCCTG
>JBLHLU010000285.1:0-5161 GCA_047623385.1 Paraglaciecola psychrophila | reverse complement strand
CACAACCTCTGCTGAACTTTTTCTCTGTCCATGTTTGCCTGTGACAAAATGTCAGCATGTTCCGGGTTTAGCACAACAACTGCGGCACCGCCGGTTAAAATTGCATTGTTAGTCGCGAAATTGGCAAGACCCACGGCCAATTGTGCGAGTAGCTTTTCAGCATTTTCAGGATCATCGGCATTGCCGCTGTAGAGAACAGAGTGCGGTGCCTCTGCACCGATAACGGTAACAACACTGTCATCGGCACTAAAACCTAAACTACTATGAAGCGGCGGAAAGGGCGAGTTTTCTTCGTCTTCGGCGAGACAGTAAGTAAATTTCCCTGGGTGGCCTAACAAGGCCATATCAGACGAGCCCGGTTGGGCACCACCGATATTGATCATCGTTAGTCGCAATGCCCGTCCAATACTGGCATTGGCTCGGTGGCCTGGGCCCAACGCACCAAAACCACTTGCGACAGGGCCACAGCTTGTGCGAGCAGGGCCGTTAACAATAACTAACGGCGCGGTGCAATGGGTTGTTGACTGCATTTCGGTCAAATCAAAAACCGGATTGATCACCGCCTTTACCGCTGCCAGTACAATGGGCATATAGTCGGGAAGACAGCCTGCCATCACTGCGGCAACAGCAACTTTTTCGATGGTGGCCACTCCCATACCGGGCCCCATTTCACCCAACACTAAATCACCGTCCAGTAGTGTAGCGAGCACCATTCGCTCTACTCTTGCTGTAGTAGGAATAATGACAGGCAAGCCATCAGTGCAGCCTAGCTCGTGCAATTTTTCCAATGCGGCAGATTCATCTATTGCTTCTAGTGTCGCAATCATAATTCACCCTTGCCTTTAAGCTTGCTGACAATATCGCCAACAACTTGTTCTGCAATTCGCGTTAAGTTAGCTTCGCCGGTACCGGCTACGGGATGGGGGAGTTTAACCCGAGGAACATTGGGCATACCCAAAGATTTAGCCACGAAGTCACCTTGAGGCCAGTAGTCTGTTGTAACCAAAGCCACCGAGGGTATTCCGAGTCTAGCTATATTAATTCCGTCACGCACGGTGCCGGTAGTACAGCTGCCTCAGTGCCCGTAGGCGGCAATGGCAATATGACATTGCGCCTTAATCTCATCGAGCATGGTTTGAGGTGCGGCAATAGAAGCGTTGCCTTTATCCCAATGTTTTACTGTTAGTGCAGGATATTTGGCAGTCAAAGACTGTCCAATAGCTTGCAGAAAGTTCACAGAATCGGGAAAACCATTGGCTAAAAGTGCAACAGTTGTGCCTACGCCTTGCGTGACGCTAAGATCATAACTTAGCGCATACTCTAAAACCGGGGTTGCAACTTCTCCCCTTGGGTCGTGAAATGTAATCATTTAACTGTCTCCGCATTGTTAAATTGTTGATACTGACGATTTTCATAGATTAGCATACCGTTAAAAAACTTACCCTGCGAAAGCAAGATTAGCTAGCATTGCCAAAGGCAGACATTCAGTCTGGAAGCTATTCAACTCCTATTTACCAAGCAGCACTGTAGATCTTGGGTTCCCCGGTAGATAAGTCGAATATAGGGCGCTATTCATAAACCATAGACAACCGCGGCAAATCCCACCTAGAGACTAGCTAACATCACCAGTACCAGTACCAGTAGCCATGACGCAATAAAAAACGGAATACGAATCAAGCCATATCTAAACCGTTGGGCAACAAACGTGGAACTCTTGGTTAAAAGAAAGGGCTTGGATTTGATAAACCCGCCGCTGGCCATCAGCAACAGTATTAATATAGACCGCCTTGTTGGGTTAGTTACCGGTCCAATTGGGGGCCCGTTTCTCCGCAAACGCCCTGGGACCTTCCTTTGCGTCATCAGAGGAAAACACTTTCTTTTGCAGAGGTATCTGCATCTTCCACAGTGTTTCTTCGTCTATACCTTGCGCTGCGGCGCGTACTAATGTTTTTGAGGCGGCAACAGCCAATGGTGCATTCTCAGCTATTCGCTCTGCTAAACCAATGGCCGCATCTAGTGCACCACCCTTTTCAGTAAGCTCACTGAGCATGCCGCAGTCCAGCGCCACTTCAGCGGTAATGGGTTCACCAGTGAGTGCCATTTCCATCGCTTTGGCATAGCCGACTCTTGCCGGCAAGCGAAATACGCCACCAGCGGCAGCAAAGAGGCCAACTTTGACTTCACGAATACCAATTTTTGCACCTTTTGAGGCAACCAATAGATCGCAAGTGAGTGCAATTTCACAGCCCCCAGCAATCGCAAAACCTTCGACCGCTGCAATGAGTGGCTTACTGCAGCCCGAGCGAATAAAAGTCGTTAGCGGTCCGATATCTTCGCCGCGCGAAAAGGCCTTTAGGTCCATACCCGAACAAAACCCACGCCCATTTCCGGTGATAACACCCGCTGTCAGCGAATCGTCTGCATCGAGTTCTTGCACAGCGTTAAGTAGACCGTACGATAGCGCGCCATTAATGGCATTCATCGCTTCTGGGCGGTTTAGCGTAATGACCATCACTCGGCCACGGCGTTCGACCAACACGGCCTCTTCTGTTGAATCCGTCATCTAATTCTCCAATTGCGTTAATAATTAATAACGGTTGAATGATGCCACAAAATCATTGCTGAGAAAAATAGGCCCCCTGCTGATTAATCGATATTCAGTGATCGACCTCTAATGGCTAACAATAGTCGCATTGTCGACAGGCTTATTTACCGCAGGCATCTCGTCGAAGGACACGACCTTCCTACTTCTTGACGATGTTTAGCAAAAATTGTAGGGGAATTGTCTACTTTCTTTACGCTCTCGAGTTGTTCGGCAGCAGACCGAAGCCCCTTTCCGTGGGGACGGGGTGTCTGCACGGCACAGTACAAAGAGACCGAGTATAAGAATCAATGGGGTATTGCTTCGATCCCGACATCCGCAGCCATATTTAGCGAAAGAGCCTTGTGGATCTTAGATTTACAGGGCTTTTTTTGTCTGTAGGGAAATAATCCTAGGGAATACCCAATGACTTCAGGTAATTGGGTCTTGGGGGGAAATGACTTTTAATCAATGGGTCGCGGGGTAACTGGCGAGGCTTTCGCGGCATCAGTCTTATTGATTTTTTCACCGGGCTTTACAAACTGAAGGGCCATCAGCTTAACTGTATGACCTAATGCGTGTAGTTTTCTTGCCCAATAATGCGCACTACCAGCCTCTTCCGCTCCTATTAAACACGGCTTCAAATGCGTGAAAAACTCAATCATCGGGTTGCGGCCTATCTGTCAGCTAAATACTTTCTTACTATGCTCGTCGACACCGTGAAATTGGAAAAATTTTTTATTGAATCAATGCCCACTGTAGTAGCTTTTATATCAGTCGCCCCTTTCTTTTTATAGGAATTCATACTCGCCTCTTTAGCCTGGCGGTGCCCTATTAGGTAGGGGGCGACCATTGCATTAGTCTGAACCCACAGCCGACATTCATCATTGAATAAAACAGATAACCCATGGGTGAACGTTATCGGTAATTTCTAGTTATGATGGTCATCTTAGCCGTGCGTGCTATTTCTCACGGACTGCCGCTTCGGATCCATCAGGAATATAGACTGGTATTAATGTGTATTTGTGGTGACTGCACCGCTTATCGTCTCTATGACAAAGGGAAACTTGGACTACTAACACACTCTAAAACGAACGTTAGCCCAACGGTAAAACAATGGCTGGGTATGGGTAAGTTTTAGTGTTGGTGACGCCAGCGACAAAAAATGGCATCATAGTAAAAATATAATAAAGGAATCTAACCCATGTTATCGGCCACCGATCTCTACGAAGTCACGCCTGCACTCAAAGTTGTACTCTCCATCGAAGCGCTCATATATCTAGGCCTAGGTATCTATGAACTGTTTGATGACTTTATTGTCAAGCCTAAACCGTTTATGACTATTAATGGCCGCGTAAATACCTACGTCAGAATAACAGATAAGGTGGGCCACAAGATGCATGCGGGTATTTGTTTCCTGCTGGGGTTCATTGCACTCAACGGGTTGATCGAAGGTTTGGTAACACGATTTGAATTGGAGTTAATATTTATCAGCTTCGCAATTTTAATGCCAGCCATCTTAGGCGCATTGTTGCCCGGCAGGTTGGCGCTGATTATCTTAATGACAAAACCGGAGTTCTGGCTTCAAATCGTCATGTTCTGGCTATTCAGTGATCTAATACGAACAGAAGTGTTACTGGTGTGCATCGGCCTGAACCTTTGGGGATGTATTGTTTACGTTTTTCACACCCGCCGTAAACTCATTGTGCCCTATACCTACGAGACCATCAGAGCAGATTGTAACGATGCAATGGGTGAAGCACTGACCCAAAAACTGGATAAGATGGCAGGTTACAAACCAAAGTAACATTTCACCTCGGGTTCGTTTACAAATGCTACGGGACTTTACCGCAAACACGCCACCCGTATCTGCACCCCTTGGCACAGCATTGCTAGGGTTCGCTTTTATTTGAACCTTCAACAAGCTAAAAGCTGCTTTTGGCACCTGTGGAGCATTAAGCCTCGCTCAGTTCGGGGCTTTTTTGAGTCCGTTGTTGAGCGTTAACTAGACTAAGATCAGTAGCCTGTACTTTGGCTCCCCTATTCCCATGCTGGTAACCCATCGAGCGTCATCAAAGTGACGATGGGGGGATTGCGGCGGGTTTTAAACCCCTTAGGTGACACGGTGCAGTGGCCGGTCTTAGGTGCTGACTGTGAGCAAATCGCGTCTGAGTTAGCGGAGGCTGAGTCTTTGAGTTTTAGACTAAGCCTTTGATAAATCAATCGCAGCGACAGCACAACTGTTAATCAATGCGTCGTTGGTTCGACCCCAACATCAGCAGCCATATTTAACGAAAAAGACCCTTTAGATGTTAGATTTTCGGGGCTTTTTTTTGTCTGTAAGAAAATAATCTCAGGGAACAGCTAGCAGCTAAGGTCAATTGATCATCGGGTATGCAGGGGCATCGGCACGTCAATTTTCTGCCTTTCGACCGCAGAGCATAAACCGTCGAAAAAGCCACTAGAGCGGCCTTGCACGCATTATGGCAGCGGCTTTTGAGACTCGGCGAAATTACTCAGAGTGGCTTTTGTGGGGGTCGATGTAAGTGGGAATTTTAACTATCATCCATGTCCTATCAG
>JBLHLU010000284.1:0-5176 GCA_047623385.1 Paraglaciecola psychrophila | reverse complement strand
GTCTTTCTTGTCGTGTTGGTCATTTTTTGCCCTATTCTGAATGATGAATAGGCTATCAGGTCCTACAGGTTTATTAAACCATTACAGCCGGTTACTTAAACTGTAAAAGGCTGATCTCAAAGACCCGGTATGACCGGTGCTTTTGGTTTTCTCACAGTGAGCTTTCTTCACAGTTTATATTAAAGAATATAAAGAAATTTTACCCTAGCATGTAGCTAATTTAGAGTGTACTGGTGAAGGTCCATCGTTAGTAGACACTGCAAAAAACAGACGACTTATCGCCCAATTCACCCTGCACGCTCTTCCCTGCCGGCTACATCAAAGAGAGCTTGCAGGATAAATAGGCATCAAAGCTGTTCTAACGATTAGGCGTTATCCATATTGGCGAAGACCATGCTCGCTCTTGAACCGTCGGTGGAATGTCCGAACGAACTGCCACTCCCGCTCGCAGCGCATCCCAAGTTGACCAGCGACAGCTTGGATTTTCTAGCACACGGGCGTAATAGAAGGCACGAATTGAGGGATCAAAATCAGGGTCGCTCCACACCGACTTCAACTCAGCGGCACCCGTATCTGAAGACAGGGAACAGTTAGCAATATTTACTTTTGCGCCATTATCACTACAGCGCTGCGTAGCTGGATCAATAGTGCCTCCATCAGAACAGGCTACATCGTATACTTTTTCATGATTTATCCCCGCTGCGGTCCAACCCTTTATGATCTGTAACCGTTGCAACGGTGCAGAACTAGTATCTTGAACGGCCCAGATGATGAAACTGGGTGCACCGGATGCTTGTGCCACTAAATCAGATCCCATTGAAACACCTTCGGCATAGGCTCTAGTAACCATATTTTGCGTTTCTAGCATCGCCTTATCAAACTCGAAACCAGCAAAAAAGCGAACTTTTATACGCGGCCCAGACGTAGCAAACGTCTCCTTGCGACGCAGTGCATCATAGATAGCAGCTCGGGTATTTGTCTCTGCCCAAACACCGGCTAAGCCCGATGCTCCCCATTGCTGATAATACCCTGGCGCGTAGTTCGCTCCGTCTATATTTTTTATCTCGCCAATCACAGCGCCGGTTAACGGCACCGACCCCCTCAATTGAGCAGTGGAATCGAGCAGCCCAATTTTAGAAAAATAATGCGCTTCATCGTCCGATGTGGCGCCGGTGTGAGTATCAGATGAGCCAATAAAGCCAAATTTATAGGGGTTTACAATACCCTGATCTGCAAAAGCGATACCTGTTAATAACGCTTCGCGGGCATAGGAACCTTTGGGCTCACTGGGTAAATTGGTTGCTACTCGAGTTGAGGCAATTTCAAATCCTGCCCATTCATCGTTATCAGACAGTATCGGATGAGTTTCAGAGGTACCTTTTATTTGTGTTATTTCAATCAGTGGCTCGTTGCGCAAACGCTGTTTTGTATAGTTGTCATCCATCGGGTTACCCGCCCAATCAACTAACTTAAACATCTGCCCGTTAGAGCCGTTGGAATTATGGGGAATAGCAAGTGATTCTATGCCCTGGTCGCGTAATCCGTCCATCCAGTCCCATAGGTTTTCAGGGTTTTTACTGTGAAGAATAGAAAAAGGCGACGCCGGTAACTTATCGCTACCACGAAAGATCACGTTGCGGTGTAAGTTACCTCTATCCGCCGACGAGGTAGTATATTCATAGGCAACGAAGGTAGTAAACTCACCCGGCTTATTAAACTGTTCAGCCGCTTTTATCGTATCCGCCCAAGCATCTCGAGCGATAGTATCCAGCTTGTCAGCGCTAACACTACCATCCGCTATGCCTTTAAACAGAACGGGTAGAAAAGTTCTAAAGATCGACCGACGGGCGGGAATACTGTCCTCATTTCGGTTATCGTCGTCGTTCAAATTATTCAGCGCTGTAAACTCTTTATATTGAGAAAATTCAGTAGTCGTGTCGGCACCCTCTGGGCCAATGCCAAGAAAACCTGCATGATCTGTTACCGCGTAAAAATCTAATGGTTTGCGCAACTGCATGTCAAAACCACCGGGATGTTTTATGGCTTCGCCTTGAGCATAACGATAAGCATCGTAGGGAGTAGCATTGGTGCCAAATGCAAAAGCATCAAAAGAATACGCGGTATGCACGTGCAAATCGCCGAAATAGGCATTGCGATTGGCATTTGATGCTGCATCGAGAACTATTACGTCATCGGTAATAGTGAACCGGCCGGGTTTAGCTGCAGCAGCTAACGGCTTGGTTAGTGACGAAGTTTGCTGCACTGCGACCCCTTGGGTATCAGCGGGCGAACCGGGCCCCACCTTATCTGTACAAGCTACCAGCAGCGTTAGCAGACTAATAGCGGCCACACCAACAGAAGCGTTAATTTTTGACATTGATTGTTGCCCCTACGAGAA
This sequence comes from Paraglaciecola psychrophila, assembly GCA_047623385.1. Taxonomy (GTDB): domain Bacteria; phylum Pseudomonadota; class Gammaproteobacteria; order Pseudomonadales; family Dasaniaceae; genus Oceanicoccus. Next base: position 2,778 of record JBLHLU010000284.1, on the reverse strand, counting down.
ATTACAGTAAATATTGTTGTGACGTAGCCCTTGTGGCAACAGTAGCGATGGAGGTAGTAACCGTCATAGCAGCCATTGGCATTAACCCATGTTCGTTAGGCAAGTAAATCAGGTCAATTTTGCGCCGCCTACGGTATGTTCACTAACCTTACCAACAGCGCAAATCAGCCTATTACAAACGCGAACCTGAAAAGCTTCAGTGATCTGGCCAAACGCTGCGGTATCCGAGTTGGCATTATCAAGTGCGGTTTTCATCCCCAGCTAATAAACAGAAGCATACTTTAAGGTAGCGCGACGTAAACGTTTTTGTTATCGCTAGTAGCACTGCTCTGTAACGGTTATTGATTACTGTATATATTTGTACCGCTGCTGTGGCCTTGTCAAAGCCGAGTAGGTCTATCTAGTGCAGTTTTAACGCATGGCGAATATAGCGACTGGCTTAACTATCACAGGATATTCCAATGACTATTATTGTGACGTTTTCTGAATTTTTATACCCCAGCAACATTGAGGTGTCCAGTCACTGATAGAAGGATATTATAATAACTATTATTTAAAGTCTATAATAAATACTATTTGAAGCCTATAGTAAAAGCATGCTCGAACGAAATACTTACGCAGCGTTACTAGCAGCCTTGGTGACTAACTGGGCGAAGGTCTCATTTTCAGGCACAGCTACACCTCTGCCAACCGGTGTGCTTTCAGCAGCGAGCGATGACCCATTAAAGCAACAGCAACTATTGGAATAACAGTAATCAACTGCACAATGTATCACCACCTACAAATGACAATGATTCCACTCGGTGCCAACAACCTAACTTTATGATGTCTCAGAATTGAGGTGAACACGGGGGAGAAAGTGCAGCAAGAAATGGCAACCACTTATACGGATCACCGCGAACGAGGTAAGCGCCAACAAGAAACTGGCAGCAATGGCCCGTTAAAAATATGAAGAGTATGCTGAACGCATTGATATGGATAACTGATAGAAAATTAAAATAATTAAGCACTAAATGCTGTTGTCACACTGGGAGTTAAGCTTTTACCAACGCATTTATCCCGCCAAAAATAAATTGCACAGTGCTCATAATCAACTGCTGTCGATTACCTCCGTTTTCCTGATAATTTTTAGCTGCTGCAATAGAGGCGCTGGAAGCCATTTCAGCAATTTGTATAGCCTGCCTTGTACTAAAGGGGTAGTTTTTCATCATTTCGGAGACTAAAAAGCGACCTACGTTTCTGCGAGTCTTGATCGGCTTTAAGATGGCATCGATGTCGGCGTGGCTTTCTAAAACCGCGATAATATTTCCATTTTTGGATTGCTGATCAAAATTTACGCTAACTGATAAGTTTATTAGTTCTTCAAACGTTACTGCTTTTTTCAACTCGTCCATATTACGATCGTAAAACGTATGATACTCGCGCAACAACAGTGTCTGCAATAGTTCAAGGCGAGTGTCAAAGTACTTATACACCAGCGGATTACTGACTCCCGCGGCGCTAGCGAGGCCTTCCATAGTAAAACTGTTCAACCCATATTCAAGAATGATTGACTGAGTTACATCCAATAATTGGGTATGTCGATCTTCTGGGAGCAGTCGAGTTCTTTTTACTTTTGTCATAGTCGCTATACTACCACCAATTCAACGTTCGCGAGCAAACAAAATGTTAGCGGCTCATACTGGATAAAGAGCGCTGACGCTGTCATAAAGTAGAACTGTTATAACGTCGCAATAAGCACTGCTTCGAAGAAAAGACTACTCTAACTGTTGCAGTGCGCCCCAGTTAATTCTCCCTGTATTCATCTTGAAAGACAGGAATATTCAGCTGAACGGTTATTGTTGCTGCACGGTATCACGCGCTGAAAGACTCACAGCAGCAGAGCTCTAAGAATTAGTGTGGCCGTTATACACAATATGGTTCTGGCCGCTGCCGATGACCGTATCACATTCGCCATACCATTATTTTCACCAGTTAAAAGCCCCTGCACTTATTTGGCAGTTGTTTCTATGGAGATTTTCAACAAGTTACACGACATGCCATTCTTATCAGTCGAGCACATTAGCCGATCAGGATGCGTATTAGACAATGGCTGAGGGTGTAGCAATATTGGCAGAGGGTGCCCATGCCAGTAAACAATGGCTTACACTCAAGGTATGACCCGAATCTAACCAAGGCCCCAGTGGTGTATTACAATCGATTAAAAACCGTGCTACCAGATCATTACGACTTGCACGGCGCAGCTCGCCGCTATTATTTCAAAGCCGGATGGAAGTTTTTCCACAGACTTAACATTCATCTTAACAACTTGTCGCGCTTATACCGCTGGGCACCTGTGCTGCACTTAAAAAGCCCGCGTTGATACAAGCAGCCTCTGGCGCAATAACCATTGCAACTGCTGTCACTTTCTAGCGGAGTTATTTGTTGGCTTGTAAATAGCGCCAAACGCCCAGGGTTGCGACAAAAAACAGAATGTGCACACTCATTATCGGTGGCCAACCCAGTAAATAAATCACGTCATTGGCCATGCTGGCCTCAAAGAGGCCGCCTCCAAAAGCGAGACCGCGAGAGCCAAAAAAAGTGTTAGCCATTGCCGGTAGGGTAAATAGCCAAGCCGTAATTAAAGCGGTCCAAAAAAGAATACTGAACTCCTTTTTACTCAGCTGCATAAACTGCCCACCAAAGGCCAGTGCCATCAACAACAAACCCTGAGTAATAGCCTCCATATGGCCCATGCGAAAAGCGCGGGAGTCACCGGGGATTTTAACCTCAATGTCG
>JBLHLU010000283.1:0-5189 GCA_047623385.1 Paraglaciecola psychrophila | reverse complement strand
GAATAACGCATCTTTGATGCTTTAGGAACAACGCACCTTCGATGCTTTAGGAACAACACATCTTCGATGCTTTAGGAACAACGCATCTTCGATGCTTTAGGGAACAACGCATCTTTGCCGCGCGTGGAGCACAACGTCATCACTTTAATTTAGTACAAATCGTCTTTCTCATTTTGGTCTAGGGCGTCATCTATAATCTGCGGGGGGACATCCTTTAATGCCATTTGGTCTCGATACATGGTGCCGGTTGAAGGCAGTATTGAGCGCGGCTGCTGGGCCTCGAGATGCCAAAGTTTCGAACGCACCAGTGCTTTGGTACAGTGCAGATAAGCCTCTTGCACGGTCACTACGATCACACTTTTGGCACTGCGCCCGCGCATGGTAAATAGGCCCGTGATTGCCGGGTCTACACTGATCTGTGCCCGGCCGTTGACCCGCAGCATATCGTTAAACCCCGGGATGAAAAAAAGCAGCGCCACTGTGCCTGAAGCGGCAATATTACTGAGGCTGTCGAGGCGGTTATTGCCTGGCCAGTCTGGCAGGTACAGGGTGTTAGGGTTAGGCACCGTGACAAAGCCCGGTTCGCCGCCACGGGGGGAGACGTCGGGTAGAGCGCCATCGCGAGTGGTGCCGATAGTTACCAGGGGCGATAGTGCGATCAGCGAAGCGCAGTGCTGATCGATATGATCGAGCTGCTTGTTTACTGCGCCGGGGTTAGCATCCGCATAATGCGCTCTAAGGTCTGCGTCAGACTGTAATACGTGTTCCTGTAATACATGGTCCATAGTCACTCCGAAGTACTGTTATGTGCGGCCCCCTCGCTGGGCCAGATATCATATACTATCTAGGGCTTCTTTTGGCACTCAATTGTAGGGAAAACGCGGTAATTTTTGGGCCGGTACAACGCCGGTATAACGCCGGTGAAACGCCATGATACCAGTGTGATAACGTTCTGGTAGCGGTGTGATAATAGGAGAATCATCGGCCTCGGCCCACCAGCGCCGCCCCCTATTGTCGCAATAGCACTAGAGTGCCTACCGACAGCATCTAGACACGGTATCAAACGCAAATATGCTTTGCCGAGGGCATGTTGCCCGTGCAGTATCGGCTTAGCATCGTATTGAGGCTAGTATTAAATGAGCACTGTTGCAGTAATTGTGATTGGCTAGAGCTAGCAGTGCAGCTGTTAGTGGCAGTCTGACCAGGCATAAAAACAGCGCTTTTACCCGCCGAGGGTATAGCGCTATTGGTTTAGTTTCGGATATATTAGCGACTAAAGTTGTAACCGTTTTCGGTAATAGTAACGGCTTGGCCAGTGATTGCCGAGTGCGTTGCGGCCATACCCATAACGACCGCTTTCAGGCCATCTTCTATGCCCACCTCTACCGGCGTGTTATCGGTAATAGCGCGCTGAAAACCAAGGTGTTGGTAATAGGTGCCACCGCTGTGATCACCGGCAGCTAGTACCTTGGCATCAATCTCGATTTCGGCGTCGATCGGGCCCACCGGTTTGTTCGGGCTCAGCACCACCCTGGGGGCAGCCTGCTGTTCTTTCCACAACAGCGCCGGTCCGGGGATCAAACACTCTAGTTTGCCGGTGCTGCCGAGGGCGCAAATTTCTTGCTCGTAACGAGAACCCTGGGCGAACATGCAAAGGTCCAGCATCGCTCTTCGTCCAGATTTAAAGTCAACAATAACAAAGGCATTGTCGAGTATATCCGGGCGCTCGCCTTGATAAATTTCATCGAGGTGATTGCAGTTTTGGCCGGCGGAGGCCATTACTCTGATCGGCTCGTCTGCTACTAGCAGGCGCATTAAATCAAAAAAATGGCAGCACTTTTCTACTAGTGTGCCGCCAGAATTGCGGTTAAAGCGATTCCAATTGCCGACCTTTTTTAAAAAAGGAAAGCGGTGTTCACGAATACTGAGGCTGGCCAATTCGCCAATGGCGCCACTTTCTAATTGCTGGCGAAAATTGGCTAGCGGTGGCATAAAGCGGTATTCCATACCGACCCAGACCGGAGCGGGGTGCTCGCTGGCGGCTTGCTGTATAAGCTGTACCTGCTCAATTTGGGTGAGCAGGGGTTTCTCTACCAAAATGGGCAGCTTACAATGGGCAAAAATGTGCAATAACTGGTCGCTGTGCTGGTAGTTGGGGGTGGCGATCAATAGCGCGTCAAGTTCAGAGCTCTTGATTAAGTCGTCCATGGAATTGAGTAACATAGCTTGCGGTGCCAGTTCGCTGGCCTTTGCTCTCATGCTAGCGTCTGGCTCGACTATAGCCGCTACTTCGGCGCCGGAGAGTTGAATATTGTGGATGTGCTCTTGCCCCATCATGCCGCAGCCGAGCAGCCCATAACGTAAACCTTTTGTCATATTGGTTTCCTGGTAAATTATTGATGCCAATGACTACGACCACCGCGGTGGGCTATACACTGTCGAGCAAAAGCTGTGGTCTCTATAGTATATTTGCGTGTTAGGGAAGACAATAGCGCCGCTTGCTTCGGTAGCGGCTAAAAACTGTTGAGTCGAGTGCGGAAACCTCTTTACAGCATCTGTTGCAACTCCTGTTACAACCCCTGTTACAACCCCTGTTACAACCCCTGTTACAATCGTGATTTACTAACTATTAGTATCTGCATTAGAGAATAAAACGCGATGATAATTGAACACTATGAACAAGCCATTTCAGCTGACCTTATGGCGCTGTTGTTGAGTGCTGACCCAGATCAGACAGTGCTAGAAACCTATATTTTTGACGCTTCAATACTCGTTTGCCGAGATAAAAAACAGTTGCTTGCAGTGGCAGTATTGACCCAGCAGGATAACGTTTTTGAATTGAAAAATATTGCCGTGCTAGCGTCACAGCAAGGCAAAGGTATTGCCAAATTACTGATCGAAGAGGTTAAGCAGCTAGCGACTGCGCGCGGTGCATTACAACTGGAAATCGGTACCGGAAATTCCAGCCTCGCGCAGCTCGGGCTGTACCAAAAGTGCGGTTTTCGAATGTATCGCATCGAGTGCAATTTTTTTGCAAATTATCCTGAACCTATTTTCGAAAACGGCATTCGCTGTATCGACAAGGTGTGTTTGCGCGCGGCACTCTAATTTTTCTCCGTCGCTGTTGTACAGTGCAGAGGAGTGCAGTGCAGAGGAATGCACTGCTGTGGAGTATTTCTGTGCGGTGATGATTGAGATTAAACGGGCGATTATTGAGCCGCTACAACGCAACCCTAGCTATCGAAATCCCATGTTATAGATTCGGATTTTTTTGCCGCTTTGCTCAATTATAAAAATCCTCGCCCGCATAGAAAAACACGGCGCTCGATAGCGTGTGTAGAGCATTACGCCGCAACTGATGGCGGTTTGCCGCAGCCGATGACGGTATTAAAATGTTCATCGGCTGATGGTACCCGTGCATTTCTCGCCGTTTCTGAGGCGCAGTCACTGTTTGCCGGTCGCCACAATACCACTAACAACAAGGGTATTTTGGCCCAAGGCTAGTGATCAATAGTGTTGTTGCGCCGGGCAGCGCCACTGCCGTTAGCACTGCTCAGCAATTTACACAGCAGCCGGCTGGCACCGGTCTAGGTAAGCTCAGACCACAGCACACCGTCATTTTCTAACGCCGTGATTTGCTCTGTATGCAAACCCAGTGCTTGCAGTAGTTCTTTGTTGTGTTGTCCTGCCAGCGGTGGTGGCCCCAGTGGGTGATTGCCGCGATCAAATTCTAATTGACTGCCGTGGCGTCGGTAGGGGCCCCAGACCGGGTGTTCTACCGCCGCGGTATAATCGTTTTGCTGCTGTTGTTCGAGCCAAAACTCACGGGGTGTGGTGTCAGCGTTGACACAGCCAATGCCCTTTCTCGCCAGCAAGTGTTCCCAAAATAGGCTGCTGCGCTGGTTAAAGAGTAGCTGCAATGCTGCCGCACTATTGCCCGCGAGCAGCTGCGCTATCGAGGGCGAGGTAAAACCTGCCTCAGTGAGGGTATCGACAAAACGGTGCATGTCGCGCTCGCCGACCAACGCCAAAAATATCCAGCCCTGCTGGCAACTATAAAGCCGATAGTTGTCGGATAAGCCCAGTAACTGTGGGTCGGCGAGGGCGCGTGGTGGTTTGCCTGGGTAGCTTAAAAAATCGTCGCTATTGGCGTAGGCATTGGCGCCAAACATATCTACTAGCACCTGTTGTCCGCGGCCAGTGCGCACTCTAGCTACCAGCGCTAGCATAACAGATGTTGCGATAACCAACGCGGTGTTGGGGTCGGGATTGATATCGTTGGCGTGCATTAGCCGCTGGGTCCAGTTGCGCAGGTCATCGATAGCTAACAGCTCGCTAGGCACTCTCTGCGCCATCTGAAATAACACTGCGCCCATCGCGGCACCGGGCACCGGGTGGGTGCTGGGCCTCAGCGCACCGGGGCCATCGGGGCCGTAGCCATTGGACTGCAGATAAATGATGGCCGGGTTGCGGGCCTGTACTTGCGAGTAGCCAATGCCTAGGCGCTCGGGTACCCCGGGGCGAAAATTGTGAATTAACACGTCGGCGTCGGCCAGTAGATTTAATACAATACTTTGCCCCTGTGCCGATTTGAGGTCGATACAAAGACTGCGTTTGCCGCAGTTGACCCGCGCCGCGCCGATACCCGCGATATTGCCGCGAAAGGGGTCACCTCCAATCGGTTCAACCTTGATCACATCAGCGCCCAGATCGGCAAGAAAAGAGGCCCCCAGTGGCGCCGCAATAATGGTCGCTATCTCGATAACGCGGATACCCTCCAGTGGCAGCGCGTCGCTTCTCGCTCGGCTAGGGGCGGCCCGAGGAGTGCTGCGCCAGTGATCGGCCCAGCTGTTGCCCGCGTTGTGCTCATGGCTTTCGCTACTGTCGTCGATGATGGCCGGTCCCGGCGCGGCTGGGGTCTGCAGTAGCTTCGCTAGCGGGCCTAACTGGCTGCCACCACCGGCGCTGATAACATGGCCGTTGGCAACAATGTCGGGGTCGGTTAACGCCTGTTGCGTGGTTTGTAGTTCGGTAGCCACAACACCGGCGTTAGCAATGCAGTCGCTCATCCACTGCTCGGCACTGCGCTGTTGAATACGTAATAACATGCGCTCGCGAAAAGCTTCTTGTTTGGCTCCGGGCAGCAGCATCTGTTGCGGGTCATAGTCGGGGTCTGCCAGTACGTCGAC
>JBLHLU010000282.1:0-5211 GCA_047623385.1 Paraglaciecola psychrophila | reverse complement strand
TATCAGTCGATCCGTGCTAATTGATGCCGAGGGACTATTACACTCGCAGCTACCACCAACCCAATTCCCGCAACTGGACAATGCCAATGTCTACCCAGACCAAGCGCAATCTACCAGCGACGCCGAGGGTGAGACTGTGCTCTCGAACAGAACCGACAGCGTAGCCATTATCCCCACTAGCGCCGGTCCGCTGCGCTTGCCGGCGATAACCTTAAGCTGGTGGAACACCAGCACTAATCAACTCGAACAATCGGTTATTCCCGAGCAGACCCTGCAAATCAAACCGGCCATAGCCAACAATCAGGGCAACAGCACACCCCTGGCGGTTGATCACAGCACCGCTATTGCCAGCACTGCCGCGGCGGCTAAGCCAACTGCTGCGAGTTCGCTCTGGCAGTTGAGCACAGCACTCTTTGCCGCGGCTTGGCTGGTAACACTGATACTATGGTGGCGCCGGCGACCGCTTAAAGTGGCGCCAATAGTGACCACCGATAGCAGTCACAGTAGTGAAAAATCCGCCTTCAAAGCGCTAAAAAAGGTTTGTGCTGACAACAACGTAGAGCGGGTGCGGGCAGTACTACTGAGCTGGGGCCAGAGCCATTGGCCGCAGCAGCGGTTAAATAGTTTATCCGATATAGTTAGTTTGGCCCCCACTCTCAAAGCGCCGATTAGCGCCCTCAACAGTGACCGCTACGGACCCCAGGCTAGCGCTTCATGGCAGGGACAGACGCTGTTACAAGCCGTTCAGCAAATACGTGTTGGTGCTAGTGAACCGCAGTCGCAAACCGATTTAGCACCCTTGTATAACTGATAACAGCGGGGTGTAACAAATAGCAAAAATATACTAAGCGGAGGATAGTAAGCAAAGAGCAGTAAGCCGCCAGAGGTAAGCCCCTCGCTCTAGAATCTATTAACTTGTTTCGTCAACGCTACGGCGGCCGAACAACAACTGACAGACGGCCGGTTATGAAAAATAACCACCGTCGGTTAAGCCGAGGTGTGAAGACCGCATTCTCTATTGTCCTCTACCTTGGTTGGATCAAAGTAGTGGCGGCAACTGGGCAGTTGATAAGCGTCCATAAACGCTTCTAACTGCTGCTCGCTCCAATAAAAAATAGGCGCCACTTTCAGAATACCCCGGTTATCAATCGATAAAATGTCGAGGGTTTTGCGAAAGTCTGTTTCTTCGCGCCGAATACCGCTAACCCATACCTCCGGCTGCAAATCTTCTAAGGCCTGGGAAAAAGGTTCCAGCTTTACTTGCCGAGTGAATTCGCGGTGCACGTCGGGTTCGTCGTCAGGGTGAGGAATACCGCCAAGGATGGCATTGCGCCGCTCTGCGGTGAGCTTGGGCGTGTAAATCTGCATATTCGGTTTTAACTGGTCCATGATCACTTCAGCGACCCGGTAGGTATCAGGTACATTATAGCCACTGTCTACCCACACAATGGGTATCTGCGGACTGGCATCGGTTATGATTTTCAACATCGCTGCTGAATTCTGCGCAAAACTGGTGGTAGCTATAGTCGACTTGCCAAGGCTGGTAGCCCATCGAACAATATCAACCGGGTCGCGCTCGCGAAGCTCGCTGTTAAGTGTTTTTAAATCGAGATTATTTACTGACACGGCGAATATCCAGTGGTTGTCGCTGATTTAAGTAACCCAAAACCCTGCACGGTGAAGCAATGTGTAGCGTAGCAGTGTTGTGCATTAATATTGTGCATTAACGTTGTACATTAACAAAGGGAGCTACTGTTTAGGCACCGAATTAATCATTAAGCACGGGGCTATTTATTGAAACGGGACTATAATTTACAAATTGAATCAAAACAAATGCTTAGCAATACGGAAATCGCATAAGCATATAACAACGGTAATTTTAATCGTTTCCGGTGCTAAGTAATCCCTCGCCTCTGCCCTTTGTCATGCTCCGTATACTCGATTAGCCGTTAATATATCGTCGAATTAAGTAGCGCACTAGAGTTCTTTGCTGGTGCAGCCGCGCAGCGCTGGAATCGAACACTACCGTATAATCACCACGTTAAAAGACCGCCGCCGATAAAAAATAGGAGCAAAATAACTAATTTCCAACGCAGGCTCACCCATTTTAGAAAAAACAGTGTATAATCCGCGCCCGATAGGAGCTGTAGCTTCTACCGAGCAGGCGTGTATAACGTTTTATTCACCGCCCAGCAGCTACCAATAACACAGAGCAGGAGTGTTATTAGGTACCACTAGAGCTAGAGCAAAAATCCTGCATAAGCCACGCTGAAAGGCCTATTTTTTTCGCTGCCAGAAACCACCGGCAAACAAAACCATTGCCACCGCAGCGAACCATTGAAACCCTATTAAAAACTGATATACCGAGGTAATCCTGTGTCGGCAGTAGATAAACTAGAAGCGCTCATGAAACTTGAGCAGGATCTAAAATCTCAGTGGGAAAAGAAAATAACCGCAGAGCGCTACAAAGTCGAAGAAGCCCTAGCTACCCAAGCCAAACTGCAGGCAACAGTGGTAGAGCAGGCGACTCAAATCAATACGCTAAAAGCCAATGGCACTGAGTCTAAACGCCTTGAACAGGAAGTTCGCGAAAGCAATAACCGGGTCGAGAAGCTTAAGAACGAGTCAGACGCACTGCGCAAAAAAGCCAAAGAAACCGGCAAAGAACTCAATGAGCTGAAGGCTGCGATTAAAGTACTCAAACAGTTTGATGCTGAAAAACTGAAAAAGAATCTGGTCGGAACTAAGAAAAAGTTAGAAGAGCAGCGCACGGCCAATACTTTGCTCAGCAAAAACATCAAAAATTACAAGCAGGAAAACCACGAACACCTCAATAGCATTGCTAAATTAGAAGCAGAACTGGAAGAACTCAAGCCCGAGGACGATTCCGACCAGGCCGATACCGATAGTACTGATGACACAGTAACAGCCGAAGCCGTCGAGACCGCCACTAGTGAAGAGCCTGCTGCAGTAGCCGAAAAGGCTTAGTACTTCGCCACCGGCAGTGTCGCCTTGACGACACTGCCGGTGGCGCCCGCATACCGGCCCCAGTGCCCAGCGTGTCCCGCGATCGATAGATCCGAGCGTATCCACAACGACCCCAGCAGGAAATAAACCGTGATATCCACAGCTAATGTCACCATGCAATTTGGCGCCAAGCCACTATTTGAAAATATCTCTGTTAAGTTTGGTGGCGGTAATCGCTACGGACTGATCGGTGCCAATGGTTGCGGTAAATCGACATTTATGAAAATACTGGACGGTTCTCTGGTAGCGACTGGCGGCAATGTCTCACTGGACCCCCACGAGCGCGTCGGCGTATTGCAGCAAGACCAGTTTGCCTTCGAAGCGTTCAGCGTGGTCGACACGGTGATGATGGGGCACAGCAAACTCTGGGAATTAAAAAAAGAACGCGATCGCCTCTACGGTCTGCCGGAAATGACCGAGCAAGAAGGTATGGAGGTAGCGGAACTGGAAACACAGTTCGCCGAGTTGGATGGCTATAGCGCCGAAAGTCGTGCCGGTGAAATTTTGATGGGGGCCGGTATTGACTTAGCCTTGCACAACGGCCTTATGAGTGCAGTGGCACCGGGCTGGAAGCTGCGTGTATTATTGGCTCAAGCCCTGTTTTCCGACCCCGATTTACTGCTGCTGGACGAACCCACCAACAACCTCGATATCAACACTATTCGCTGGTTAGAGTCGGTACTGAACGAGCGCAAGAGCACCATGGTGATTATCTCTCACGATAGACACTTTTTGAATAGCGTATGCACCCATATGGCCGATATCGACTACGGTGAACTGCGGGTATACCCGGGCAACTATGACGATTTCATGATCGCCTCTACTCAGGCGCGGGAGCGACTGCAGTCGCAAAATGCAAAAAAGAGCGCTCAAATTGCCGACTTGCAGCAGTTTGTAAGCCGTTTCTCCGCCAATGCATCTAAGGCAAAACAGGCCACTTCGCGGGCCAAGCGTATCGAAAAAATACAGCTTGACGATATCAAGGCATCCAGCCGGGTCAGCCCCTACATTCGCTTTGCCCAGGAGAAGAAGCTGCACCGCCAGGCGGTGATACTGGACAACTTAGGTCACGCCTTTGAAGAGACAGGAGACGGCCCGCTATTTGAAAAAGGCAAACTCATCCTCGAGGCTGGCACTAGGCTGGCTATTATCGGGGAGAATGGCGCCGGTAAAACTACCCTGTTGCGCTGCCTAATGAACGAGTTAAGCCCCTCTAACGGCTCCATAAAGTGGGCTGAAAATGCCACTCTAGGCTATTGCCCGCAAGACAGCGGTGCTAACTTTGACAACGAGTTAAACTTATTTGACTGGATGACTCAGTGGAGCAAACCGAGCCACGGCGACCAAATTGTCCGAGCAACACTAGGACGGTTACTATTTTCATCAGACGCCTTCGAGAAAAAGGTCAAGGTCTGTTCCGGCGGTGAGAAAAACCGTCTATTGTTCGGCAAAATGATGATGATGGATTGCAATGTGCTACTGCTGGATGAGCCCACCAATCACCTCGACATGGAGTCGATAGAAGCCCTCAATTTGGCCCTTGATCACTACGAGGGCACACTAATTTTTGTCAGCCACGACCGTGAGTTTGTATCGTCACTGGCCACCCGCATAGTAGAAATAAAAGACCATAAGCTGCAGGACTTTCAGGGCAGCTATGAAGAGTATCTGGACAGCCAAGCCAGTGCCGACACTGGCCGTTAGGCAGTAGCTTCAAGGCGCCCAGTCGATCAGCAAAGTGTTGTATAGTGTTCGCCATTAGTTCTCAAACGGAGTCATGCAATGCGCTATTTACATACCATGGTCAGAGTCAGCAATCTGGAACAGTCCCTAGCATTTTACTGCGAGCAATTGGGCATGGTGCAGTGTGATCGCTACGACAGTGAACAGGGCCGCTTTAGTCTAGTGTTTTTGTGCGCCCCAGAAGATGTTGCCGGCTTCAAGCAAGGTCGTGCCCCAGCCATCGAGCTAACCTACAACTGGGACGACAATACCTACGACGGCGGCCGCAACTTCGGCCACCTAGCTTTTGAGGTCGATGACATCTACGCCTGTTGCCAGCGGCTGATAGATGCCGGTATAACCATTAATCGCCCACCGCGCTGCGGCCATATGGCCTTTGTGCGCTCACCCGATAATATCTCCATCGAGCTACTGCAGAAAAACGGCTCGCTAGACCCACAA
>JBLHLU010000281.1:0-5214 GCA_047623385.1 Paraglaciecola psychrophila | reverse complement strand
CGATATCGCGTGTCGGGTTCAAGTCCTCGCCGGTTAGCGCCTTACAGTAAGGCTTGCAGAGCAGTTTTGGCTTCAGCGCTGGGAACGTGATTGATACCCGTAACGATATCGGCCAATGATTTTGCCGGGTCGTCGGCGGCAATGGCCGTCAACTGTTCTTTGTCGGCGGCGGTTGCGCTATGACTGATATTGCTGACCGCCTTGGCTACCATCTTGATTGAGGCGCCCACGCTGTTATCACTCTCAATGGCCTTAAGCGCAAGTTTATCGGCGTCGGAGGGGAAATGTTGGAAGTCGACCAGCACGCTGGCGATGGTCTTGCTGGCGCTGGCGTCATCGGCGGCTGTGAAGGGGCTGATAATGGCAAATGTTAATGCAATTAGGGTCTTGTTGAGCGAGCTTATATTCATTGTACTCTCCGCATTGGCGTAGGAATTATCATTATAATTGATGTAGTGATTGTAGATTTACGCTTTGATTGTAACGTAAGTGCCGGGAATTGATAGGCTTGGCCAGATAAGTCTGGTGCTGATAATCCTGCACCGATTTTCTGCACTCACACCCCTGCACTCATACCCCTGCATTGATACCTCTGAACTATTCGTCGGGGTAACCGAAATACCGCCGTATTCAGGTACTACCGATCCTATAATCATAGTCGCTGATCGCTGCTGTAAATAACGACATGATTGTCAATCTCCTCCGAGTGTTGCCTAGAGCTCAATAAGTTTATTGCTTCGGCTAGAGATTCAAAACGGGTTGCTGGGCGCCCGTAGCTAATTATGGCTAGGAGGTTTTCATTTGAGTAGTCAAAACCTCTAAGGCCCTAGCCATAACAGACCGGGGCAGATGCCATTGACTCGAATGCGCCGCGGCGCTAACTCTATAGCCAAGGTTTTGGTAAAAGCTAGTACTGCGACTTCGGCGACGCCCATAGGCGGGTAGGGCAACGGTCGGTCCGAAGTGTCTATAGAGGTGATACTAACAATCTTGCCAATCTTGCCAATGTGGGCAATACGGGCAATGGCTGCGATGAACGAGGTAAAGATGCTGTGCAGGTCGAACGCTTACGGTTTTACTCCAGGCCGGTACCTCTAGTGACATCGCTTATCAAGGCTACTTCAAGAGCACCTCAAAATGACCTGCGGCGAAAAGCCCTATTACCGAAATACACACTGAAGTTCTATTTTTGCGCTTGTGCTAACAGGTAAAGCGTTCGCGGCAAAATAGGCAAGGACTGTAAAGATCTAACAACCTTGTACAATACTCGAATCGCAATAACCCAGTGAGCTGTTGCTCTGTGGGGGTAGCTGAAACTGGTCACTTTGGGAGAGTATGTCGACCGCTTCGCACAAATGGTATTTTTTCAGGTCAGCCTTCGATAACTCGTTGCAGTATGCAAGTATATTGATATGCTATGCTTAAATCTCGTGGTAATGCGTTAGCAAAGAGGCTCCGTTATGAAACAACTGTTAATGATAATCGCACTATTCTCAACCTTGGTTACCGGTGTCAGTGGCAAAGAATTTAGTGCTGCAGAAGAGCGTGTTATGGGCGCCTACTTGGCTTTCTATGGCCGCCCTGCTGACGCAGAAGGGCTGGAGTACTGGTCTAATCGACTGGTCGAGGAGGGCGGTAATGTAGACAGTATTATTGTCGCTTTTGGTAACTCACAAGAATACAACAGCCGTTTTGGTAGCTATGACGATAGCGAACTGGTTGCCAACATATATCAACAGCTTTTTGGGCGTCAACCTGAAAAAGCGGGCTTAGACTATTATGTGGGTCAGCTTGATACCGGCTCGATGAATCTACAAAAGATTTCTTTGGCAATATTAGATGGTGTTAAGGGCAGCGATGCTACTACGGTCAATAACAAGCTGGCCTTCTCAAAAATCTATGCGGTCGACAACAGTAATGGTGATAGCCGTTTGAGTAGCGTGCAGCTATCGCAGTTGGTTGCTAAAATTGATAAATCACCGCAAGCGCTGGTTAAAGCCATTTCCAATTATCGACTGGCTCCCCAGCAAACAGTGGCTCGGGCAGCTACAGAAACAACCAGCAGAACCGTTGCGCCCGCCACAGTCGCTAGGGAGGCAGGCGATAGTATAGTTGCTAATCAAGCGGCTGCAGATACTGCACAAAAGCCTGTCGAAACACCCGTTTTAGAAGCGGCCGCAGCAAAGCCCGCCGAGGTGTCGGCACTCGATATCGCGGCACCGGTACTAACACTTCCCGCCAATACTACTGGTGAGGCCGTTGGGGCCAGCACTGAGATAACCTTTTCAGTAACCGCCCAGGATTCGGTTGATGGCCTAGTGCAGGTAGCCTGCACCCCGGCATCCGGTGCCGTTTTCCCACTCGGCGACACGACGGTGAGCTGTGAAGCACAAGACACTGCCGGCAATAGCAGCGGTGGTAGTTTTGTCGTTACTATTGTTGATTCTACCCAGCCTCAGTTGCAGCTGCCGGCGAATATGACAGTTGCTGCTAGCGATGCCAGCGGCGAACAAGTGAATTTTTCGGCAACAGCGACTGATTCGGTAGACGGTAGTGTCGCGGTTACTTGCTCCGCTGAATCAGGCACTCAATTTGCTGTTGGTAATACCGTTGTCGATTGCACTGCGCAGGATGTGGCGGGTAATACCGCCAGCGCCAGCTTCGCTATTAATTTGACCTATACCGAGACTGTCGACGAAACCACCGATGATACTGGGCCGGTGCTGTCACTTGCTGGCAACACCACACTAGAAGCCACAGCCGGCAGCGGCGCGACCTTCAACTATAGCGCCAGCGCCAACGACGATGTTGATGGCGAACTGGCAGTCAGCTGTTCACAAGAAACCGGCGCTGTATTTGCCTTGGGTGACAACACTGTTTCCTGCGAGGCAGCGGATAAGGCAGGGAACAGCACTAGCGGTTCATTTATAGTCACGGTTTTAGATAGAACGGCCCCGCAACTGTCATTACCCGCAACCATAACCGTCGACGCCGACGGCGAGGGCGCTAATGTGAGCTATCAGGCGAGTGCCAGTGACAGCGTCGACCCAGCTGCTATTGTGGCCTGTATACCACTGTCGGGCAGTGAATTCGCTGTTGGCAATTGGACAGTTAGCTGCGAGGCTACCGATAGTGAGGGCAATTCAGCCATTGGCAGTTTTGCGGTGAACGTAATGTCCGGCGTAGAAGTGCAGAGCACGGGTACGGTGAGTCTTAGTTGGTCGGTACCCACCACCCGTGAAAATGGCGAGCCGCTGCTAGTGGGCGAACTGGCGGGTTATGAAATATATATTATTGCCGAAGCCTCGGGCTTGGACCAAGTGGTGGCCGTTAGCGATCCGTTGTCTACCAGTCACGCCATCGACGATCTGGCCAGTGATACCTATCACTTCTCTATCAGTTCGATCGACACTGACGGGCTACGAAGCTCTCCTTCAGGGCTGATTACCACGGTGATCCCCGACTAGGCTACCTACTGCCGGTTTTGGGTTTGACCCGCCGGCATTGTTGTTAGCTAAACTGTAGCTATCTAAACTGTTGTTAGTTAAATGGCTGTTAGCCAAATTGCTGCTGGATAAGCGCCAAAGATCGTGCAGCGTCGACTCAATTTCAAGCAACAGCCCTCGGTAAATGATGCATCTAGCGGGTAAAAACCTTTGTTGCGCGGGCAGCGGTTCGCTCGAATTGTCTTTGTGTTGATGTTATCGGCTCGATGCAATAGATAATTGCTTGATCGCCTGTTCGCGGGTTTAGCTTCGAACCCTTGCAAGATAAAAACCCTATTTATGCAGTTACCGTCTAGTAGTTACTGTATTGCGGCTAGGGTCTCAGCCGCCGAGCAGGTAAATAGTTGCTGCTTAGACCCTTCGAGATGGGGCGGCAATCACCGGCAAAAAAAGTCTAAATAATCACCGCGTATTTTCATTGGTCTATAAGCGTTCCGAGCTTTGAGTATCACAATGGGATTGTGCTAGGTGTAGATAAAAAGAGGGCTTCGGAGTCGGCAAAAATGGCGGGATCAGTTGCGCGCAGAGATTAACTCGTTTACTTCGTCTATTTTGTCGGTGCAGCGAGCAGTTGAGTGGTGTCACGCCAAAAAATGCATGGCACTATTTTCACTAATAACGATCTATTATTTTACTTGCGGGAAATGCACGGGTTATTACAGATGAGTAATTGCTCAATGGAACAAGAGCATGGCCTAACGATGTTGCCTAAGGCAAAGGTTGCTGGTTAGGCTAAAAGGTAATCTTGTAGATTGAGACGTTTTTAAGAAATGGTACCAGTGGGCGGACTCGAACCGCCACTCCCGAAGAAACCAGATTTTGAATCTAGCGTGTCTACCAATTCCACCACACTGGCATTTCTTAAAACGTACTCTTTTGCTCTCAAAGAAAAAACAGCTGACTGTTGTTATCTTCTGTAACGGCCAATGACGAAGGCACAGAGCTGTTACTTGGTAAGCGCGGCATTATAGCAACCCGGCTTTAAAGGTCAAAGGCTTTCTTTAGATAATGTCGGGGGGTGGAAATAGTAACGAGGTGCTGGTTTGCAACCGTCTTTTGCGATAACCTGCCGAGCTTAACGTCCTTAGTCGTACTAGCAAAGTCCCCGCAATGAAATTATCTGATTTTAACTATTCCCTCCCCAACGAATTGATTGCCCGCTACCCCACTGAACAGCGCAGTGGCAGTCGGCTAATGGTGCTGGATGGTGCTAGCCAGAACGTTGCGCATCGGCGCTTTGAAGATTTGCTGGAGCAGCTCAATAGCGGCGATTTGCTAGTCTTTAACAATACCCGAGTACTGCCCGCTAGGCTCTGGGGGCGCAAAGAAACCGGCGGCAAGGTTGAAGTATTGGTCGAGCGATTGTTGGATCAGTACACGCTACTGGCTCATCTGCGCTCCAGCAAGTCGCCGAAGGTTGGAGCTTTGGTGCTATTGCAGGCCAGCGCCGACAGTGAGGCGGTCGAGGCTCAGTGCCAAGTATTGGGCCGTCGAGGGGCTTTATTTGAACTGCGTATTATCGCCGGTGGTGACGCCGTGGAGGTCATGAACGCAATCGGTCATATGCCGTTGCCGCCCTACATTGACCGCCCTGATGAGACCATAGACGCCGAGCGCTACCAAACAGTCTATGCGGATGTACCTGGGGCAGTGGCAGCTCCTACCGCCGGATTGCACTTTAGTGAAGCGTTTATCGAAGCCTGCCGGG
>JBLHLU010000280.1:0-5255 GCA_047623385.1 Paraglaciecola psychrophila | reverse complement strand
ACAGCCCTTGGTCTTGGCAATTTGTCCAACTACGCTACCCACAGCACCGGAGGCGGCAGATACAAATACAGTCTCCCCATCTTTGAGCTCACCGGTTACCAGCAGGCCGCCGTAGGCAGTGAGTCCGGGCATTCCCATAACACCGAGGTAGGCGCTGAGCGGGGCGATGCTGGCGTCAATCTTCTCTAGGTCACTTCCGTCTGAGTTGAAATATTGACGCCAGCCCTTGCCATGGCTGACATAGTCACCAACACTAAAGTGGCTATTATTTGACGCGAGTATTTTTCCTACCGCGCCACCCTCTAACAGGTCCCCTGGTTTTTGCATTCTCATACGTCCTCGCATATAGGGATCGACTGACATATAAATATTTTGCACCTGCACTTCACCGGCGGCCGGGGCGGGCACTTCTACATCTTGAAATTCAAAATTGTCCTGGGTCGGGGTTCCCTTAGGGCGACTCTTTAACAGTATCTGTTGGCTGATTGGCACGTGTTTCTCCTTAGAATGGATCGATAATTGGCGCCCAGTGTACCTCTGTTTTGTCACTGGGGTCTACGCTAAACGCCGGTTGTATTAGCGCTCTGGGAGATGGCTGAGCAGATAGACAATAGCGAGTCTGTGCAGTATGGTAAACGGCTAACGATTAATAACTATAAGGATTTATCGTGCATCAATTATCCTCTGTTTCAGCTGTAATCGGCGCCACCTCACTGCTACTGTTTTCGCTATTGGCGAGTGGCTCTTTAGCTGCCGCAGTGCCCAAGACAGGATTGATAAGCGCCAGTCCTGAGTCGGTGGGTATGTCCAGTGAACGCTTACAGCGCATCGAACAGCGCATGGCTAGCTATATCGAAGACGGCCACTTAGCCGGTACCGTTACCCTCGTCGCGAGGCGCGGTAAAGTTGTGCACTTCGAGGCGCAGGGTATGAGCGATGTCGAAAACGGCAGAGCAATGACGACCGACACTATTTTTAGAATAGCCTCGATGACCAAGCCCATCGCCTCGGTTGCATTGATGATGTTATACGAGCGCGGGCTGTTCCAATTAAACGACCCGGTCAGCAAGTGGTTGCCGGAATTCGCTGATATGCAGGTAATGGTAGACAACGAGGCCCAGCCCGATGGCACACCCTATCGGCTAGTGCCGGCGAATAGCCCTATTACCGTAAAGCAAGTTTTGACCCACACCGCTGGGCTGATGAACAGTTATCGCCAGGGTCATTTGGAGTTGCTGAAAAATCAGCCAGCATTGGCACCGGGCTATAATTTGGAACAATCCGTCAAGCGTATGGCCGCGCTGCCACTGGCTTATCAGCCCGGTGAAAAGTGGCAGTATTCCAGCGCCACCAATGTGGTGGGCCGTTTGGTAGAAGTGATGTCTGCTATGAGCTTAGATGAGTTTTTAAGTCGAGAAATATTCACCCCGCTGAAAATGGTAGACTCCTACTTTTATTTGCCGGAAGCTAAGTTGAATCGTTTTGCCGCCCAATATCGACCCGATACTGATAACGGCAACAAAATAGTGTTGCAAGATGCCGCCACCAAAGACAGCCGTTTTGTCAAAGAACCCCATAGCTACTTTTCTGCGGCGGGGGGTATGGTTGCTACCGCCGCCGACTATGTTCGTTTTCAACAGATGATGTTAAATGGCGGTGTCTTGGATGGCGTGCGCTTGTTGGGTAAAAAAACAGTGCAGCAAATCTTCAAAAATCATACTGGCGAGCTACCGATATGGCTGCGCGGCCCCGGCAACGGCTTCGGACTGGGGTATTCAGTAGTCACCGATAGCGGTGCGGCCCAGACCTCACAAAGCGAAGGCTCAGTAAGTTGGGGCGGCGCTTATAATACCCTATTTTGGATTGACCCAGAGGAGCAGTTGGTGGCAATATTTATGAGCCAGTTGCGCCCTTACACCCATTTAAATGTGCGAGCAGATTTTATTTCTACGGTTAATCAAGCGATTGTTGACTGAGTAATAACTGACTTCGCAGCTAGTGCTATGCACCTAACACAACAGAGAACTGACAATGTCTGATGATATTTTACTGGTAGAAAAACGTGGTGATGTTGAGTGGGTGACGATGAATCGCCCAGACAGCCTCAATGCCCTCAGTAGCGACTTGGTGAAGGCGCTGCGACGCTACTTCGAAGAAAAATACGACGACGCTGATACCCGGATAGTAGTACTGCGTGGAGCCGGCCGAGCTTTTTGTGCTGGACTGGACTTAAAAGAGCTGCGCAGCGGTGAGCGCACACCGACCCAAGCACTAAAAGGGCAAACCAATATTCGCGATATTTATAAGGCTATGCGCAAATGCCCACAGCCCATTATTTCATTGATAAAAGGCGCTGCCTGTGGTGGCGGATTTTCTCTTGCGCTGGCGTCGGATATACGCATTCTTGGCGCTAGTGCCAAATTAAATGCTGCCTATTTAACTATCGGTCTAACCGGTTGCGATATGGGGTCCAGCTATTTTCTGCCGCGTTTGGTCGGTGCCTCACTGGCCTCGGAGTTACTGTTGACAGGGCGCTTCATCAAGGCCGAGGAGGCGCTACAGCATCGATTGGTGTCGAAGGTAGTGGCTGACGATGAGCTCGATGGTGCCGCTGATGAGATGATTGCGGCGATGCTGGCGACTTCAAGGCTGGGTCTACAGCTGACCAAGGACGCGCTGAATTTTTCTATCGATGCACCGAGTATGGATGCGGCTATGGCGATGGAGGACCGGCAGCAAATTTTACTGAGTCTAACCAGTGACGAGTTTGGTCAGCGACGGGAAAAATACCAGAGTTAACAGGCATCGCTTAGTAACATTTGCCGCTAGGTACAGTTGTTTTCAAACGCGCTTGATCAGGGAGGTCGGGCCAGTCCGTCCTTTCATCAGTTCTTTGCCCTGTAGCAATGGTGTCGAGGTAAACTAGGACGCTAGCAAATACCTCGCCTCGGGTGTTTTTGTCATACTAGCCATAGGCTAGTTCAAGCAATTCTCTGACACTTTGTATTTGGAAGCCCCAATAGATTATCGCAAAAGTAATAATGCTGACACTGGCGACTAGAGCGGCTAGCTGAGTGTCTTTTAAGATGTTTTCACTGTGCTGTTGATTCATGGTCTACTCGCTCGGGGGTTTATCTCAATAGCTAAGGATTTATGTATTAGTGACAATGTACCGCGCATTAAGAAAAACCAATCCAACGGCCAGCGGCGGCTACAGTGAACCAGATCAGCAGCGAAGACAGGGCGACACATTTTTTAACGGTGGGGCTAATGGTGTCCAAGTCTTGTTGCAGCAACGGCCGGCGAATAAAAAAGACAAACAAAACACCCGCACTTAATACCAACATCTTATAGAAAAAAACATCAAGGTAATAGACCTTCATTGCCACCCCGCAGGCCATAAAAACACCGGTGAACACCACCACCAACAGTGCCACCACAAACAGTTTGTGGCTCTTATCAATCACTGTTCTGGCGGGTACATCGGTTAGCAACAGGCCGACTAGGCGTCCGTCACTGATCATCACTGCGCCGCCCAGTAGCGCCATGGCCAGCAGGTGAATGGCTTCTATAACGGCAAAAGCCGCACCATAGGTTTTACCTATTACGCCAAATATTGTGGTTTCCATCCAGCCGAAAAATGGCAGTAGCCCTTGCCAAGCACTCAGCCGTAGGCTGGTAAATGAGAATACCAGCACCAGTGCGATCACCAGTGAGGTGATCAGGGTGCGCCGATAGGTTGCTATCGCTGTAAACATTATTGACTCCTTCAATTTTTTCCTAAGACAAAAACCTAGCGTTAAGTGACTTCAGTAAAAACCGTATAACAAGGGTTTAAAAAAGCTTTTTAAGGCAGCGCTTGAAAAATGAATTAACCAAAAGCTGTGGTTTTGGCTCGATCAAAATTGTGTTTGGCCATCAATACAGCCAGCTACAGCACTAAAAAAAGGCGCCGGGTTGTTTTTGCAATCAAACCAATCATAGGCGATAAAACGCCCGCAAATGGCTATAACTATCCAAAACACGATAGACAACCCAGCCCCTATACGCAGTTTCAACGGCGCCTTTGCATGGTGGTCCCAGTCGTCAACTGAGGCAGTCATACGGCGGTGAAAAAGGTAGGCATTAATTGCTGCCACCACTAATAATACGATCTTGATACGAAGCCATAAGCTTTGAGATGAGCGTACGGGTATCGCGTAAAACAGTAAAATACCGGTGATAAACATGACGATAAAACCAATCAACATTGGCGTAGCAAGGCCTTTGGCAATTTTTGAAGCAGGCACTTCCGGCAGCGCAAATCCGAGCATACGTAAATCGATAATAAACAGCATACCCAGGCACAGCATCAAAGTGAGTACATGGGTGGCCTCAATCCAGTTGTACAGGTAAAAAGATTCGTGGATAGCCGTACTCGATGGCAGGGTATCGAGCCATCGCGCAAATTTATAAATCACTTCATTTAACACGGTTGCAAATCTCCATTTAACACGCTTAATACTGGGTTATTAACAGCATGTTCATTTTTTATTTTTAATAGTCCAAAACAATCTCTGATTACTGGGTAG
Organism: Paraglaciecola psychrophila; assembly: GCA_047623385.1. GTDB lineage: Bacteria > Pseudomonadota > Gammaproteobacteria > Pseudomonadales > Dasaniaceae > Oceanicoccus. The sequence continues at coordinate 684 of JBLHLU010000280.1, read as the reverse complement.
AGAAGTTCTTGCGATATCGAGTAGACACCCTGTCGCCATAATGGGCTGAGGCTTGGTCACTACAACAAGCAGAGTCTCTCGCTACAACACCTTGAGACCCGCGATTGCTACCGCTTGCAAACACCGTCACTAGGCGGCGTTGTAACAATCGCTAGTACCATTGCCTGTGCCAATGGTCAATTGCCCGCGCTGGGTGTTCGCCGCTGGGGCCAATGAACCCATCCTTGATGGGTCTTTTACTACACCGGTGGCGTTAGCGCATAGAGTGTTTTTTTTATCAGTGCAATACTCACGTCGATGCGTACCACGCCCACGCCCATACCAGTATGTCCGGCTACAGTTCTTTGCGAATCTCATGGCCGCCGCGAAATTCAATGGCGTGCTGATAAAAGCCCTGGCTACGCAGCTCAATACGAATGTCTTTGCTACCGCGGTTTTGCCAATACCAGCCATGGATGCCGGCAAAGGGGGCTTGAAAGCTGCCCTTGCGGCTCTCGGCTCGACCGCTGGCAAAGGTTTGGGCAAAACCGGGTGCGGCGCCGTCTGGTTCGCTGTGCATTTCGTAGAGCACCTCACCGTCACCGCTCCAGCTGTAAATCATGCTGGCTCCAGCTGCTAGTCGATACTTGTACTCCACTGATTCGAAGGGTGCTAACTGAAACTCAAAGTGGTCGCTTTTCAAGG
>JBLHLU010000279.1:0-5284 GCA_047623385.1 Paraglaciecola psychrophila | reverse complement strand
TGAGTTATTTAAACTATGTAACAGTACCATGTATTAGAGAAATACGCCTTACGATGCTTGTGCGGATCGCCATAATATTATATAAATAAATATTAATGCTTTATTGGTCATTGTGTTGCTTGTCTTTGCCTTGCGAGTACTGTTTTCTGGGTGTGGCGAACTCATTCGTTGCAACTATCTGGCATGTCCGTCGGGGTTCTGGAACTGCGCTAGCCAAAGTTACCTGACAGTAGTAGGATGACTAACGGGGTTGTCAATCTCGGCTATTCTTATACACCTTCGCACCGCTGCCCTGAGCAATCCCGCGGGTCAACTTAGCCTGCCATTGGCACCTGAGCGAATACCGGCAGTGTAGAGTGTGAGTTGTTTTATAAACTCACAACCGATTGTTGCTAGTGAACAAATTCTGCTGAATAGAGGCCAACAGCGCCAATGCCAGTAAAACCTTTCGACTAGGAATCATCTGCTGGGTCAGCACAGTACTAACATTAGCACCAATGCCAATGCCAATGCCAATGCCAATGCCACAGATTGTAGGTTCACAAGACGCAGAACGATAAAAACTGCCCACTATTGACTTATATCGACACATCCATGAACTACTGTAGCAATAAAAACTTGGCGATGACTCGCGGCCTAGCCATACAAGCTTAGGAACTTCGTTTATAATTGCAACGCACCCAGAACCGGATCTGAACTATGAAGAAGCAAGATGCATCTGAGCAACCGCCTAAAACCGAAACTACAAGCGCGGGTAGGACGATTAGAAATAATACTCCGACCATTGTTGCTATAGGTGCCTCTGCTGGCGGCTTTGAAGCACTGGAGGTATTTCTAGCTCACGTGCCGATGTTATCGGGTGTTGCCTTTGTGGTCATCCAACACCTCGATCCGGCACATAAAAGCACCTTGCCGGAGCTTCTGCAACGCACAACTCCGATGAAAGTAAAGCAAGCTGGCAATCGCATGAAAGTGAAGCCAGATTGCGTATATGTGATTCCACCGAACAAGGACTTGTCGATACTGCACGGGTTGCTGTACCTACTGGACCCGGTGGAACCTCGCGGTTTGCGGCTACCGATAGATTTCTTTTTTCGTGCACTGGCTGTTGACCAGCACGAACGTGCAGTCGGCGTTATTCTCTCGGGCATGGGTTCCGACGGTACCTTGGGATTGCGCGCTATTAAAGAGAACGCCGGGCTGTCGATGGTACAATCGCCCGATTCTGCCAAATATGACTCAATGCCACGCAGTGCAATTGCGGCAGAGGTGGCCGATATTGTGGTTGGTGCTGAACAACTGCCCGAGCGGTTAATGGCGTATATCAATCACTCGCCCCGCGGCATTAGCGTACCGGGGAAATCCCTAGCGGAGTCCGGCTCTACTAACGCGCTGGAACAGATTGCTATTTTGTTGCGTGAACGTACTGGCAACGACTTCTCGCTGTACAAGAGTAACACTATCAATCGCCGTATCGAGCGACGCATGGGACTGCATCAGATTGATAAAATGGAACTTTATGTACCCTATCTTCGCAAGAACCCAAATGAGCTGGACTTATTGTTCAAAGAGTTGCTGATCGGTGTCACCAATTTTTTCCGCGACCCAGCGGTGTGGGAGGAATTGCGCACCGAAACCCTACCTGCTCTGCTGGCGAGGTATCCTGCCGGTAGGGACATGCGCGCCTGGGTCTCAGCCTGCTCTACCGGAGAAGAAGCTTACACGCTGGCGATGGCATTTAAGGAAGCGTTAGATGAGGTGAAGCCCCAGGGGCGGTTCTCGCTGCAAATCTTCGCTACCGATTTGGATGAAGATGCTATCGAGAAGGCGCGGCTGGCATTTTATCCCGCCAACATTGAAGCCGATGTCTCGCAACAGCGCATCGCGCGGTTTTTTGTCAAAGACGGTGACGGCTATCGCATCAGCAAAGAAATCCGCGAGATGGTGATTTTCGCGCCGCAAAATATCATCATGGACCCGCCTTTTACCAAGCTGGATATTCTAACCTGCCGCAACCTGCTGATTTATCTGGGCCCGGAGTTACAGCGGCGACTGATTCCCCTATTCCACTATGCACTGACTTCACAGGGCATACTGGTACTAGGCACTTCTGAAACCGTTGGTACGTTCGCCCCTTTGTTTAAGCCACTCGAAGTTAATTCAAGAACCTTCAACCGTATTGACAGTTCCTTAGTGTTGGAGGAGATAGATTTCCCGAGTAGATCATTCCCGGTCATATCCCGGGAAAAACCCCTAACCGATAGAGCGCAAACCATGGCCACGCCCACCCCCAACCTGCAAATGCTCGCCGAGCAAATACTGCTTCAAAACTATGCCCCAGCAGCGGTGATGGTCACTGCCGAAGGCGACATTCTTTATATTAGTGGCCGTACCGGAAAGTACCTCGAACCGGCGGCGGGTAAAGTTAATTGGAACCTCTACGCGATGGCACGCGATGGTTTGCGCAGCGAACTTGGAATAGCCGTAAAGAAGGCGCAGGGACAAACAGAACCGGTACAAGTACAGAATTTAACCGTAGGCACCAACGGCGGCAGCCAACAAATTAATTTGACGGTGCAGGTGATAACGACCCCGGAAGCTTTACGCGGCTCGATGATGGTTATTTTTACCGATGTGCTAGCCCCGGTAAAACTCCAGGGAAAGCAGCCAGCGGCAAACGCCAGTCAAAAAGCGATGCGAGAAGAAATTCAGCAGGGCCATGAGCTGATGCAATCTCTGCGCGAAGAAATGCAGTCTTCGCAGGAGGAACTCAAGTCTTCCAATGAAGAGCTGCAATCGACCAATGAAGAGTTGCAGTCCACCAATGAAGAATTGACTACCTCCAAGGAGGAAATGCAGTCGCTCAACGAAGAGCTGCAAACCGTCAACACGGAATTGCAATCCAATGTGGAAGACTTGTCCTGGGTCAACAACGACATGGAGAATTTACTTAACAGTACCGAGATCGCCACGGTGTTTCTCGATCAAGCGTTACATGTGCGGCGCTTTACCGACCATGCAACCCATCTGTTTAAGCTGATTCCAAGCGACGTCGGCCGGCCACTTTCAGATGTTGCCAACGACCTAGATTATGCCGAACTGCAAGCAGATGCGCGCAAGGTATTGAAGACACTGATGTCTTTTGAGAAACAGGTGGCGACCACCGATGAGCGCTGGTTCAAGGTGCGCATCATGCCCTACCGCACCCATGACAACGTGATTGACGGAGTAGTGATTACCTTTTTCGATGTTACCGAGCGCGCGCAGGCTGATGCCGTAGTACGCGAAGCGTTAGCGGTGCTGCAAGGGCGCTATAAAGACCAGACAGCGGAGTTGGATACTGCCAATTCACTGGAAACAGTGCTCAACACCGCACAGGCGGTACTGGAGCAACGCTTCGAAGTTCAGACCTCAGAGCTGGGGCAGGTCAAGGCCGACTTGAAAGCAGAGCAGAGCAAAAAAATCTAGCCCTTGCACGATCTGTACCCAGTTAGTTAAACCGTTCACGGAATGAAGCCAAAGCCCAGTGCTTGTCAGTGTCGTTTGAGAGCTAATAGTGAATTAAGCCGTTCACTTTTGGCACGACCCATACGACATTGTCATAACTTTTTGTTTTTTATAATGTTTTTCATCAAGATGGCGCTTCGCCCCGGCCACCACGGGGTATTACCTAAAGTGATTCACCTTCCCCCTGATTTATAACAATATTACCAACTTGCATCAGAGAAAAGCCTATCCTTTTTCACACCTAAGATGCGCCAATCCTACTTTTCTTACTCAAAATGGAAAACCCCATGACACTGCTAGACTTACAAATCTTCATTTCATTACAATTCATGAAGAGTCAGCTGATTACATGGCGGTAAGCCGTATAAGCGTGCTAGCGCAGTTAAAGGATCTCCATCTCGGCTTGTTTATGCCTGTATTCCCTTAATATTTATCTTTTAAGTAGATCGGTACATCCGCTTTCTTGGCAGCCTTCAACAGGTTCTTCTCTAGAGTTGCTAACGGTAATCCCTCGCGGATTGCCAGCTCCAGATATGCTGCATCATAGCTACTCAATTTGTACGCTCGTGATAGAGATAGCGTCCGACTAAAGGCATGCTTTGCGGTTGATGGATCAACATTGATCGGCAAGCTCTCTAACTGAGCGATAAAGCGTTCGACCTCGATAGTAGTTGTGTCACCTCGCTTTTCTGCCCCAACCAATACATTGGTAGCTTCTAGGTGCCCAAGGTTGGGTACCAAGACATCAGCATCGGCCAAGCTTAGTAATACCGCTTCAGCGTACTTATGATCAGAGGCTTTACCGCTTTCCAAGTGCCAGCGCATAGCCACAGAGTTATCCAATACAAACCCTGTCATTTTCGGCCACTATTACGGAGTTCATTGAGCGCTTCGTCTGGCACTCGGTGTTTTTTAGCCTTCAGTATGTTGGCAATAGCGGCCTCGACTTTTAAGTGGTCTCTGGCCCTGCTTGGTATGACATCAGCAATGGGCTTGCCTCTATTGGTGATAGTGAAGGCTTCACCGGCTTCAACCCTACGCAGAATTTCAGGTAATTTTTTTTTGGCTTCGTAAGAGCCGATTTTTTCTAGCATTTCATAGCTCCTGGTAACATATAGACTAGCATATGAGTCTAGTGGGTCAGGTCAATGAAAACAGACTAGAAACATGGCCTATTAGTTTTTTTTGCGCGCAGGCGGATTAGCCGAATAAACCCCTTATCCGACCAATTAACCATGCAATATAAATGGTGAGTTTTCTAACTCTTTGATTTTATTAGCACTCACTTGGTATGGTTGGTTCATTTTAGGTGAGAAGTTTTTATTTTACGTGAGAACCCACAGTACAATCAGTTTCCGTCATATTACTTCAAAATCCTAGATAACTAGACAATCTCCAGTTTGTCTAAATTTTATTACATTGTCTAAAATTTAAATAGCCTGACACATCACACATAGAGCCCTGCGCTGTAACCCGACGACCAGGCCCACTGGAAGTTGAAACCACCGAGATGGCCGCTGACATCGAGTACTTCACCGACAAAAAACAGCCCGGGGTGTTTTTTTGTCTCCATGGTTTTAGAGCTGATCTCGTCGGTATCGACACCGCCCAAGGTGACCTCGGCGGTGCGGTAGCCCTCGGTGGCAGAGGGTTTTAGTACCCAGCTAGACAACTGCTGTGCGGTCCTGCGTAGCATTTGATCACTGCACTCTGCCATCGCGGTGGTGCCCATTTGTGCCCACCACAAGGCCTGTAATTCTGCCACTAATGGCTTTGC
>JBLHLU010000278.1:0-5343 GCA_047623385.1 Paraglaciecola psychrophila | reverse complement strand
TATGCGCAGTGTAGCTGTTATAATGCCGCGCAATATTTAGCCGGCCGTGTGCCCTAGCGGCTTTGGTTTTCTCCCCCAGTCGCCGACGTTGCCACCCTCTGCGACCACATTTTTTATATCCCCGGCTGCGTTAGACCATTGACTATGCTACAGGTCAGGTATTTTCCGGGGCAGCCAACAAGCTCGCGATTGAATAGATTCAGCGCAGCAAAATCGGACTATTATGAGCAGTAATACGACAACAGAGCGCGCCGCCGAAAACGGCGATGGCAAGGAGAGCGAGGTAGCGGCGGCGGCAGTGATTGATACCCCAAAGCTGAGTATTTGGGAGTTGGCCTGGCCGGCTATTGTTAGTAACTTACTGTTTGCGGTTATCGGCGTAATCACTATCAAAATTGTCGGCACCCTCGGCGCCGAAGCGGTGGCGGCGGTTACCACCGGCCACCGCATTTTTTTTGGCTTACAAGCTATTTTGATGGCAGTGTCGGCCGGTACTACGGCGTTGGTAGCCCGGGCTTGGGGGGCTAAAGATTATGCCGAGGCAGCGAAGGCCACCTCGGTGTCGCTGGTAATCGGCAATATCGTCGCCATTGTATTAATGATTCCCTGTATTGTCTTCTCTGAGCAAATCGCCGGTATATTTGGTTTGGATGCGCAAACCACTGCTCAAGCCGCCGATTTCATTCATTATTTAAGTATGTTCAATATCGCCTTCGCCATTAATATGGTGCTGGGCACCGCCTTGCGTTCCGCTGGCGATACCAAAACACCGCTGTGGATTGGTGTGATAACCAATATCGTCAACGTGATATTGGTCTATGTGTTGGTGTTTGGCTGGTATGGGTTCCCCGAGATGGGAGTAACCGGCGCCGCAGTGGCCAACGGCATTTCCTTTACTGTCGGTGCGGTGATCTTTTTAGCGCTGTGGTTTCGGCGCAAATTAGTGGTAGATGTTGGTGGTTGGGACTCGTTGACTAGCAACCGTATTCGCCAGTTAGTGCATATCGGCTATCCGGCTGGGGTTGAACAGTTTATTTTTCAAGCCGGCTTTATCGCATTCTTATGGATTGTCGCCTATTACGGTACTGAGGCCTTTGCAGCCTATGGCATTGGTGTACAAATACTGTCGCTGTCTTTTGTTGTAGGCTTTGGTTTTTCGATTGCCGGCGCTACCTTGGTCGGGCAACACCTCGGTGCTGGCAACCCGGCGGGAGCGGTACAGCAGGGTTGGAAGGCAACCCGTCTAGCGATTGTTAGTATGGTGGCACTGAGCTTAATTATTGTGGTATTTGCCGAGCAGATCGCGTCTTTTTTGATTCAGGACGAACTGGTGGTTCAACACACCATTACCTTTATCTATATTATGGCGCTCGCGCAGCCGTTAATGGCCATCGATTTCACCCTCAGTGGCTGTTTACGCGGTGCCGGTGATACCCGCTTTCCGCTGCTGACCACTATGGCTGGACTGATTGGTGCTCGGGTCGGGCTGGCGGTATTATTTACCTATTTGGGCTTGTCGGTCGACTGGATTTTCGGTGCCTTGATTGGCGATTATGTGGTTAAAGCGGTGATGTTGGTACACCGTTTTCAATCGGGTAAATGGAAGCAAATATTTGTCGAATCTGAAAATAAATTTTCGTCATAAAATTCAGCTGTAAATACAACAGCGTTAAAAAGAGACACTGCGATGATAATTATTACCGGTAAAATTGAGGTTACAGCTGCTGCGCAACAGGCCTTTCGTGCACTGGCAGAGACTCAGGTAACAAACTCTCGTGCTGAGGATGCCTGTTTGTCCTACCACTATTACGAAGATGCCATGAGCCCGGGCACGTTTTTCTTTTATGAGCAGTGGCGCGATGAGCAGGGGGTTAAGTTTCATTTCTCCCAGGACTACTGCCGGCAGTTTGTTGCGGGTTTGGGCGCGCTTGGTATTAGCTCTGCTGCGCCGAGTATCATGACAGCAAAAGACATCGAAATTAGCTGACAACACGTCCGTTTATAATAACAACTTAAAGGGACACATAGGTGATTACAAGGTGGGCATGGCTACGTTTGATCGGGCTTTTTGCGCTGTCATTAGCTGTTGTGGGTTGCAGTACTGACGCCACTCGCAACGGGGCTGCACTGGGCAAAGGCGACTGGCCGGCGCCGCAGCTGACGTCTGGCACAGCGCCGTTGAAAGTATTGGTTTTAGGTGGCACCAGCGGTATTGGTTTGGAAGTGGTGAAACAGTCTGTGGCTCGTGGCCACCAGGTGACCGCGGTGGCGCGCCACCCTGAGCGGATGAAATTTAGCCACGCCAGCCTCACCACCACCAAAGGTGATGTGATGGATGCCGAGGCGATGGCTAGGATTGTGCCGGGTCAGGACATTGTGATTAATGCCATCGGTGTGGGGCCCACTCGCGAGCGGGTAACGGTTTTTTCACAGGGTATGAAAAACATTTTAGCGGTGATGCCCGCCACTGGCCGATTGCTTGCGGTAACCGGTATTGGTGCCGGCAACAGCCGTGGCCACGGTAGCTTCTTTTACGACAATATTCTGTGGCCGCTACTACTGAAAACCGTTTACCAAGACAAAGATATTCAAGAGGCTCTTATTCGTGACAGCGCATTGGATTGGACCATCGTGCGGCCGGGCTTTTTGGTCGACGACCCCGCTGAAAAACGCTATTACGTAATTAAATCCATGCAAGATTTTCGCTCTGGCGATATTAGCCGCGCCGACGTTGGCCACTTTTTGGTCGCCTGTTTCGAGCAACAGCTGTACCAACAAGAAACGGTTTTTCTCAGCAATTAGCGCCCGCCCGATTGCACAGCCCCCGTTTATAACAGCATCCACTGGTAACAGCGCAGTGTTATTTACTCCGTGGCAACTGGGTCGTGGTAAATGCGTCGTGGTAAATGTGTCGTGGCAACAGATGCACATGGCTAACTCTGTGCCGGTGATCAAGCCTTTAATTAATGGTGATGTTTTTGTGATAACTCCAGCGTGCTTGTCAGCCAAACTGCAAGTACTGAAACCCACGGAGAATAATTATGGAAACGGCAATATCGTTAAGTCAGCTAACAACATTGTTTGATATTGGTAGCGCAGCCAGCGCCGGTTTGGAGCAACTCGCCGAAAGTGGTGACAGTGCTGCGTTGTTAGATGAGATGACCACCATAGCTAGTGCCAGTGCAGATCAGCCACTGGCCCCCGGCGCGAGTGAAACCTCGACCATCGCTTTCTACAGTGATTATACCAGTAATTTACGGTTGTCTTTTATCAGGATGTTGGTTAATACTAACGATGCCATTAACTGCGTTAGGGGCATTGATATTAGTACTATGGTGTTTAGTGAAAGCTGCAGCTTTAGTAGTATTTTCTATGACAGTGGCACCGAAGCCAATAGCGAAACCGCAGAGATTATTCCCGGTCCCGCCGGTGGCGGTGAAGGTTTTAATGCTGGCAGCGACGATGTGCGCGATCAGGCGACGGCACATTCCGGTGTTGTTGGCGTCGCCGATGGTCTTGAAGACTCGGATCTGACGGTTATGCATCGCTGGGATAACCCTGCCTCTGGGGTTATTGTTACCCGCATCCAGTAGTGGGCTGACCAAGAGCTAAAACAGGGCAGTGGGCAAATTATTGTCACTGGGGCCCAAAATCTATGTAACAATTAAGAAGTTGAACAGTCAAAGTTATTAGGCGGCAAGTTAAAGCTTGTTCATACATACCCTATAAAACGAATTATTGAGAAACTATTATGAATACTAAACAACTCGTTGCTAGCTCCGCATTGGCTATGATTTTGGCGGCAACTGTCGCAGTTCCGGCTCAAGCTGGTGACAAAGAAAAGTGCTACGGTGTCGCCCCTGCTGGTCAAAATGACTGTGGTAATCTGTCAGGTACCCATTCTTGTGCCGGTCAGTCTAGTGTTGATAACAGCATGGAAGAGTGGAAACTGGTCGCCAAGGGCACCTGTGAAGAAATGGGTGGTTTGCTGAAAACTGCAGCCCAAGCTAAATACGAGACTGAAAACGGAAGCTAAATAGTACGCTTGTAGTCCTCACTGGCATCGACGCTTGTCGCTGCTGGTTGACGGGGCGGTATTAAGCCCCGTGTTACTCCCCCGTTGTCATCAGCTACTGAGCCAGCGTGCTAATACAGCTACATCATCTACTGCCTCGATGTTTACCACCACGATATTTACCACCACGATGTTTACTGCCACTACTGCCATTGCTGCAGCATTTACAGCTACAACCCTCACAGCTGCAACCCTCACAGCTGCAACATTCACAACTACAACATTTATAGCCATAACAGCCATTGCCACAGCAATAACGTGATAGCAATCGCGTTATCAGCTATGTCGGGTTGTTAGATAAACCCAGGCTTGGGCAATATAGCTACCGCCAAGCCTGCACAGCCGCCATAGGCAGCTACAAGTTTGTTATGAGCTAGTGGATTGGCTAATCGTCCATTACCGCAATCGCTTCGATTTCGACCAACAACTCTGGCATCACCCTTGGTGAGATGCCAACCACGGTTGAAGCGGGCTGAGCCGGCTGATCAAAATACTGACTTTTTGCTCGGCTAACTGAACTACTGCAAGCTTTGTCGAGGTTGACGGTATAGGTATTAAGCTTCACCACATGATCGGCGCTGGCCCCGACACTGGCGAGTTCGGCCATCAGATTGCGATAGGCCATATCGGCTTGCCCGGCAACAGTCTGCGCTACAGCGCCATCGGCGTAACCTACCTGAGCAGAAATATAGATTGTTTTTATGCCATTGTTACTACAGGCAACGGTATTGGTAAAACCGATGGCATGGGGATTGATGAACTCCTTTTTAGGCGTAGTGCTATACCTCGATAAGCAGGGGTAAATAGTGGTAAATAGTGAGCTTGCCGCTAATGAATAGCCCGTGCAATTGCTATAAACAGCCAGTTGCTCAGTGCAGCTGAATTTTGCTCTGCACAACTAGCAGCACAAACCTACAGCTAAGTGGACTGTTTCCAGTGGATGTGGTTGAATTCGTGCCCGCCATGAATGTCAGGCTTTTTCCCGCCAATCAGCACTTTGGAGAGACAAACGTGAAAACTATGCATTTTCTTATGTTACTGGCCCTGTATTTTGGGGCCAGCGCAGTATCAGCGCAGCAAAGCCCGACAATGGACACCGCGCTAACAGCTCGCGAGCAAGTATTGATCGACTGGCTGGAGCAGCGCCATGAAGAGATACTGACCGATTTAAAAATCCATGTTGAAATGAATACCAGCACCGACAATATTGTCGGCATAGACGCCTACCGCAAGCTGATGGCGGCGGAGTTGCAAGCACTGGGGTTTGC
>JBLHLU010000277.1:0-5414 GCA_047623385.1 Paraglaciecola psychrophila | reverse complement strand
ACCAGGACGGGTGAAATCAAATACCTCCTTTTTGTCCCTTTTGTTTTTTGTTAGTTCATTATTGTAGTAACCCCAGGGGTTATCTTTGCTACGCAAAATAGATTCTTTTACCTCGATGGGTAAAGCAAAAAACTGGCGGGTGCAGCTCATGACTTTTTCAATCAGATCGTCTGGAACACCGTGGTTCACAATTTGGAAAAAACCCCAAGTTCTAGCCCCCTGGGCTATTTCTTGCACCGCTTGCTCGGTCGCCAAGCCGTTGGCGAGCATTTGAAAGTCAATAATGGGGACCGAATCGGCTAACGCCGCTGCTTGCGCTAGCGGATGCTGGTCGAGGTCTTCAGTGATTTGATCGTGCATGTTCTACCTCAGTAATTGCTACATAACTGCTCGAAAGCCCGCCGCTAACCGAACATCACAGGGCCCGGCCACGACAGTCAATACAACAGCCGTTGTTGCTAGTAGGCTGGACCGGAGCAGAAGAGTTTATCGTAGCTAGGGCCAAGAACCTACCGCCGCGACAGAGGTATTGCGCTGATTGTTACAGCGCAAAGCTTAATCAATACTATTTTGAAGTACACACCGCTGACGAATGGGCAGTGGCTTACAGTTTGGCCTCGGATTACCTTGAGTAGCAAGGGTGCACTGCCGCACCCTTGCAGGTGGGCGACACTTAGTCTTGTGGTTACTCGAAAGGACCGCCTATGCCCGCGAGTATATTGAACTGAGCGATAGTTGCCGCCTGTTCCCTGGCGGCGTATGAGCGCTAACGCTTTCGGCTAACCCAGTCGCGGCAATACATGCTCGGCTATATAGCGCAATCGCTTATCGCCGGATTCAACTGACTCGCCCGGAAACTGCACCCAAAAGTGAATATCGCGAATATTAGGATACGTTTTCAACAATTTATTGAGCTCAGTCACCGCCATATCTGCATCCCACAATTGATACAGACCGTTTTCAATGGCACTGGCGGCATTCTCGAACAACGGCGTAGAGTCTGGCGGACCAAAAGCACCCCACTTGATATACTCGTTCGCCTGATACAACACATGCTCGCCAATTTTAGCCGCCTCGGCTTCTGGATCTTCAGCGATAATAGCCCAGCAGCCCATAATGATGTCGCCGTCTTGTATATTCTTGCCTTGTTTCTCAAGAGCTTCATTATAAAGGTCAATACCGATACCACCGGTGCATAAAAATCCATCCGCTACTCGAGCGGCGCGTTCTATTGCCGGCGGCGCCATGCCACCCAAGTATATCTTGGGCTGTGTTTCCGGCGCCGGTGTCACTTTCACTTCACCCACTTCAAATCGCTTGCCGCTAAAACTAACCGGTGCACCGCTCCAGCTGCGCCGCAATATTTCAATACCCTCTTCAATAAGACTGGGGCGGTGAGAAATTTTTCGTTGAAACTGATCAAACTCTAACTGTCGATAACCAATACCGACACCCAGATCAAACCTACCGCGAGTGATCAACGACAAAGTGGCAACGTCCTCAGCTATCCGAATAGGGTCGTGCAGCGGCAACAACATAAGATTGGTTCCCAGCCGCATGGTTTTGGCGCGGCTAGCTATAGCAGAGGCCAGCACCAACGGTGAGGGCGTGTAACCGTCGTCGCAAAAATGATGTTCGGTTAGCCAACAGGAAGCAAAACCTAAACCTTCAGCGCGAACAATTTGATTAAAACGCTGCTCGTAGAAATCCTCAAAGGGCTGTTTCCAGGGTTCTGGGTTACGAAAATCATACCAAAGGCCGTAATTAACAGGTTTACTCACGTGATTATTCCTCTAATCTGTTAGCTAAGAAATCCAAGAGCGCGCCATGATACAGCGCAGCTTCGTCGATAAAAGGCGCGTGCCCAGACTCGGCACATTCTACCGTAGTCACATTGTCGCTATAGTGCGCAACAGAGCGACACACTGCTGGGTCAACCACTGCATCTTTGGCGCCGACAAAACTCAAAATAGGCATTTTCAGCGTCGCTAAAAGACCTCGCTGATCAAGCGGACCAAGCTCGGCAAGCGCCTGCGCTGCCAGTGGTGAGGAGCGCATAAATATTCCCCACATCCAGTCGATAACCAGCTGACTAACGTCGCTGGCACAGACGCCGCCAGCTAATGCTGCCAAAAAATTCACCCGGTCAGCGGCCATCGCCGTTAATGTTTCAGCCAGCGCGTCGGTAGTGCCGCCATGGGGGAAGTCGGGCTGTTGCAAATAACACGGTGTCGCGCCACAGGTTAGCACCAACCCGGCGCAGCGACTTTGCAGGCGGCTGGCGGCGGCAACCACCACAGCCCCGCCCAGCGACCAACCGTTTAAAACGACTTTTTTGAGATTCAAGTGCTCAACTAACGCCACTACATCTCCGGCTATTGCGTCGATACCCATATCGGCAAAGTCTTTGCTGGACTCACCACAGCCGCGGTGATCAATCAGTACCACACGGTGGCCAGCTGCGGTGAGCGCTGGCAGTGAGTAATCCCAAACGCGAAGACCCATACCCCAACCATGCACCAGTACAATGGCGTCATCCCCGGAACCGTAATCTTCAAAGTAAACCTGCTTGCCATCTTCTCGCGCCAAGTAGCCCATCAACTTTTTCCTTTTTATTCAGTGTTTTTTAAAAGAGTGGTGGTGTGTAGTTTGTAGTTGTCAAATACCGCATCCAAATCCAGCGCAGAAGCGTTGACCAACCACTGATAAACAATGCCAAAAATAAACGCACAGTACTGAACAGAAAACTGTTCCGCATTAATCACCGGGTTGATCTCACCGCTGGCAATACCCTGTTCAATCCAGCGCTTTGCATCCTTGCGGTAAACCTCGTGGTGCAATGACAGTGTACCCAGCATTTCGCTATCGTGGCCAAGACACTCATACCACAGTAGATACATGGCGCGCATGTAGCTCGCCTCTGTTTTTAAGAAGTCTCGCAAGGCATCTGCCGCTAGCAATACCCCATCTAAACCGGTCGCCTCGCCAATATGCTCAACCAAATGTGCCTTCCACAGCTTATCGAAACTTTCAAATAGCTCCAGCATAAACTTGTCTTTGGAGCCAAATCGATAATTAGCCAAGCCGCGGCTGTAGCCGGCGCGCTCACCAATTTCCTTGAGTGTGGTTTTCTGGGTACCGCGCTCATTGATAAGAGCAATAGCGGCATCAAACATTTTACGGTCAGACAAAGCGGTGCGCTGGGCCTGGGTTTTTTTCGGCTCAGCCGCTGCGGGTTGCTCGCTAGTTTTCACGATTGCAGAACCTCAACAGTAAGATCACCGGCTTCGTTCCAATCTCGAAGCAGGCGTTTGTCTATTTTGCCAACACTGGTTTTGGGTATTTGCTCGATAAAACACCAGTTCTCTGGCAGCCAAAAGCGAGCCACCTTACCCTGCAAGAATTCTCGTAGCTCTGCCGCCGGCAACGCTTGGCCTTCCAGCGCCACAATCGCCAATGGCCGCTCCTGCCAGCGCTGGTCTGCGGTCGCAATCACAGCCACCTCACGAACATCAGGATGTGACAGCAAAATATTTTCCAGATCAACCGACGATATCCATTCACCACCGGACTTAATAACATCTTTGGTGCGGTCGGTTAACTGCACGTAGTGCTTTTCATCAATGTGGCCAACATCACCGGTGCGCAGCCAACCGTCTGCCGACAGTGCATCGGCAGCATCATTGTCATAGTAACTGCCAGTAATCCACGGACCACGCAATTGCAGCTCGCCAACGGACTGGCCGTCGTGGGGCAGGTCTTGGCCGTCGTCGCCGACTACACGTACCTGCACGCCGGCAACCGGGCGACCACTCTTTGCCCGCCAGGGTGTTTCGCCACCCTCACCAGGATCTCTTGGCGGGTGAGACAAGGCGCATAAAGGACTGGTTTCAGTCATGCCCCAGCCCTGCAATACCGGCACCCCCCAACGCTCTCTGGCGGCATCTATCATCGCTGGCGCGACCGCGGATCCGCCACAAACCAACATCCGAAAACAGCTCATATCTAACTCATCGTCTTGTAACCGCAAAAGATCGCCGAGAATGGTCGGCACGGTAGCGGTCATCGTCGGCCGCTGTGAGGCTATCATCGATTTGATGCCCGCCGGCTGCAAGTGCGGCCCGGGCATAATGAAATCGCTACCGCTGAACCAGCCGCTATAGGGAAGTCCCCAGGCATTGGCGTGAAACATGGCCGGCAATAACAAAATACGGTCGTGCTCAGAAATGGCGAAGGTGTCTGCGGCCCGAGAAGCCAACGAATGAACAAAGGTAGTGCGGTGACTGTAAACCACACCCTTGGGATTACCGGTAGTGCCGCTGGTGTAACAGACCGCCGCGGCACTGGTTTCATCAAGTGTTGGCCAATCTTCCAGCGGCAGGTGTGACGACAGAAGACTTTCGTAATGCAGGCATTCAAAACCCTCTATGGCCTCGCCCCCTGCCACTAAGATAATTTTTTTAACCGTTTTCAGCAGCGGTATCACCGGTTCAAATACCGCCATCAAGCTGCTGTCGAGCAATACCACTTGGTCACCGGCATGATTGATCACATAGGCAATATGTTCCGGCGAGAGGCGGATATTAACCGTATGCATAATAGCGCCCATTGAGGGTATGCCCAGGTAAGCCTCCATATGGGCATTATTGTTCCAACTGAAGGTAGCCACGCGATCGCCAACTTTAACGCCTATTGACTGCAGTGCGCGGGCAAGGCGAGCGGCGTTATCGGCGATGGTGCTATAACTTGTGTGGCTGACATTAACACCGTCAAAGGTACTCACCTTGGAATCGGGGAACACGCGCTGTCCATGGGACAAAATCATCTGCACCGTCATCGGCATGTGCATCATCGTTGTATCCATCACCACTCTCCTCGAGCTGCCAAAATGACGCTGTTCAACAGCCCCAGTAGATCCAATGGTAGGCACTGCGCCCATTGCTTGAGCTGCCGGTAGCAACTATAACAACTATTACTGTGAGTAGTGTCGGCAGTAAAGCTGCTATGGGAGCTATAGGCACCATAGCCAACACGATCAGTAGTGCTCATTGTCCCGGTACGCCAAAGCTACTCATCAAACCACCGTCGGCGGGCACAAATGCGCCGGTCATATAGCGTGAACGAGCCACCCATTCGATCACCTCCGCGATTTCGTCAGGTTCACCATAGCGCCCCATCGGAATCAT
Source organism: Paraglaciecola psychrophila (assembly GCA_047623385.1). GTDB lineage: Bacteria > Pseudomonadota > Gammaproteobacteria > Pseudomonadales > Dasaniaceae > Oceanicoccus. Next base: position 228 of record JBLHLU010000277.1, on the reverse strand, counting down.
CTTGCGCATCGATTCAAGGGCTTTATCAGAGAGCTCGCTGGTCATTTCAGTCAGCACCAGCCCCGGTATCACCAAATTGACCCGAATCGACTTAGGTGCTAATTCGATAGCTAAAGCCCTTGTTAAGCCTGCTAAACCGGCCTTGGATGACGCGTAGGCCGAATCGCCGGGAAAACCTCTAAAGCCAACCACAGCGCCAATATTGACGATTGCCCCGCCCTTATCAAA
>JBLHLU010000276.1:0-5432 GCA_047623385.1 Paraglaciecola psychrophila | reverse complement strand
CCACAGTGAGCAAGTCAGGGCGATCGCCAACTTGGTCTCCTCAAGTATTCCCGAGATGGCCCTAGAATCGGTAACGGTGGTCGATCAAATGGGCAACTTACTGTCCAATTTTGCCATTGATAAAGAGCTGGCTATTGCCAATAAACAGCTGGACTACAGTCGCCAATACGAAATCCGGCTGGTCAATCGAGTGAGTAGTATTCTGGCTCCGGTACTTGGAGACGAGGGCTTTCGCGCCGAGGTCAGTGTCGATTTGGACTTTACCCAGATAGAGCAAACTGACGAGTTGTTTAATCCCGACATGCCAGCAATTCGCAGTGAGCAGACGGTGGAAGAGGTACGCAGTGATGCCGGCCCCGGTGGCGTGCCCGGCGCATTGAGTAATCAGCCGCCGGCGGGGGGGCAAATTGCCGCGGCCAATGCGGCGGAGCAAGCCAGCGGTGGCAATAGTCGACGTCAGGCTGTTCGCAATTATGAGCTAGATCGCACCATCAGTCATACCAAGCATCAGGTGGGCCGCTTGCGGCGTCTGTCAGTGGCGGTGTTGGTCGACAATATCAGTACTTTAGACGCCGCCAGTGGTGAGAGTACCTCGGCTCCGGTTGATCAGCAGGTACTGGATAGTTTAGCCATTTTGATTAAAGACACGGTGGGTTTTAATGCCGCCCGGGGTGACAGTGTCAATATTATTAACTCAGCCTTTATCCCTAAAGTTCAGGAGGTGCAGTTGCCGATGGAAGAATTGCCGCTGTGGCAGCGGCCCAGCATTCTGGCGATCGCCAAGCAAGTGGGCGGAGGTCTGCTGGTATTGTTTTTGGCCTTCGGGGTGTTGCGCCCAGTGATGAGCAAATTAACCGACAATGCCCAGGAAATTCGTGAAATGGAGGCCCAGCGTGCGCTCGGTGAACTTTCTGGTGATTTGGGTGGTGATTTGGGCGACGAGACAGTAACATTGTCAGGTGGCGATGGGCTGCTGTTAGGCGGGCCCAGCGATAATTTTGATCAGCAGCTTAATGCTGTTAAAGGTTTAGTGGCTGAAGATGCTGGGCGAGTAGCACAGGTGGTTAAAAAATGGGTAGCAGCTGGTGAGTGATGATGGCAAAGCAGTCGATATACCACTGTTAGATCAGGCGGCAATTTTGCTGTTGTCGCTGGGTGAAAAAGAAGCAGCGGAAGTATTAAAGCATCTCGGACCCAAAGAGGTTCAGCGCATAGGTACAGCGATGACGGTGCTGGAGAACATACCGCAGAATCATGTTGAAGCGGTGGTGGGTAATTTTCTTAAGGAAGTCGGCGGTAGTACCGGCTTAGGTATGGGTTCGGACACCTATATTCGCAATATGTTGGTCGAGGCATTGGGTGAAGACAAAGCCGGCTCGTTAGTTGACAGAATATTACTGGGTGGCAATACCAGCGGTTTGGATACGCTAAAGTGGATGGACCCGCGCTCGGTGGCGGATATTATTCGCAATGAGCACCCGCAGATACAGGCCATTGTTATGGCTTACATAGACGGTGACCAGGCGGCAGAAGTATTGACCAACTTGCCGGAAAAAGTGCGTATGGATGTGGTTATGCGAGTGGCCTCACTGGACGCAGTACAGCCCTCGGCGCTGCAAGAACTCAATAATATCCTTGAAAAGCAGTTTTCCGGCAGTGCCGGTTCCCAGAGTAAAGATATGGGTGGCACCAAAGTCGCCGCCGAGATTATGAACAATTTAGACAGTAGTATTGAAAGTGAACTGATGGAGTCGATCAAAGAGATCGATGAAGATTTGGGTAATACCATACAAGACCTGATGTTTGTCTTCGACAACCTCAAAGCCGTCGATGACCGCGGAATTCAAACGCTGCTGCGGGAAGTGTCCTCGGATATGCTGATACTGGCGCTGAAGGCTGCGGACGACGAGTTGCAAGACAAAATCTTCGACAATATGTCTAAACGCGCGGCGGAACTGCTGCGCGATGATTTGGAGGCCAGTGGTCCTGCCAAACTCAGTGAAGTCGAAGGGGCACAAAAAGAAATTCTTGTTATCGCCAGAAGAATGGCAGACGCCGGAGAAATTGTACTTGGCGGCACCGGTGAGGAAATGTTGTAACATGGCGAATAACGGCAACCGTATACCCGCCGATAAAAGCCAGGCTTTTTCAGCTTGGCTGGCACCTGAGGTGAAAGACGGGCAGATAATACAGGCGGAAAAGCTCAAAGAGCGTGGCCCTCGCGGTGAAATTATCAACGTCGACAAAAATGCCGTTGTTTACAATAAGATGACCGCCGGCCAGTTGGAGAAAATTACCACTCAAGCCTATGACGAGATCCATCAACAAGCTTACAAAAAAGGTTTTGAACAGGGCCAAAAAGACGGCCAGAAAAAGGGTGTTGATGCCTCAAAAAAACTGCTTACCCAGCAGACCGAGGTACTTAAACAGGTCAGTGCTACCCTGCTGCACCTGGTTGCCGGTCAAGAAAATGCTATCGAGCAGGCGCTGATGAACACCGCTATCTCCATTGTCGGATCGATACTGCGCAGGGAGTTGCAGTTAGATTCCAGCCATATTGAAGCTATCGTCGCCGAGGCCGTTGCCAAGCTGCCACTGGATGCCGAAAACATAACGGTATTTCTCAGTGAGGACGATTGTGCTTTGCTGCGAGACAACTCAGAGATACCACCGCAATGGCAGTTGCGCGTCGATCGGGCGCTCAGCAGTGGCGGTTGTCGTATCAGCACTCGTCAGAGTGTGGTTGAATTTAGCTTGCAGCAACAGTTTGATCAGACCATTGACGATCTAGTAGAACAGCGCTTTGCAGCATTGGCAGTAGATAACCAACGGCTAGCGCAGGCGCTAGCTGACAGCAATGACTAACGCTGCTAATAAGCCCTTGTGAATAAGTAGCAGCGACTAAATACTACGCTACAAGCTTCGATCGAATCCCTCCCCAGCGCGGACAGCCAGCAGACTATGGACAAAGAGCGTAAATCCTTTTCCGAGCGACTATCAGCCTATACTCATACCGCTGATTTCAGCGTCGAGCCGACTATCTCCGGGCAACTAGTGCGGGTAGTGGGCATGACCCTTGAAGTGGTTGGGTTGGAGCTGCCAATAGGAAGCCGATGCCTGGTCATCAATGACCAGGATACTAAGGTGGAGGCGGAGGTGGTGGGGTTCGCAGAACAGCGCCTATTCCTTATGCCGATCAATGCTATGGTCGGGCTGCGGCCGGGTTTGCGAGTAGTGCCGGTAGCCGGTGAGGACACTATAGCAGTGGGTGAACAGCTATTGGGCCGCGTTATTGATGGTACCGGCAAGCCTCTTGACGGTCTTGGGCCACTCAACTGCCAACACCGTATTGCGATGCGCGGGGAGACGATTAATCCCTTACACCGGCGGCCCATCGACCGGCCTATGGATGTCGGTATACGGGCTATTAATTCGATGTTGACGGTGGGCCGCGGTCAGCGCCTCGGGCTGTTTGCCGGCAGTGGCGTCGGCAAGAGTGTGCTGTTGGGTATGATGACCAAATACACCGAGGCCGATATCGTCGTGGTGGGCTTGATCGGCGAGCGCGGGCGAGAGGTAAAAGAGTTTATCGAGCAAGTGCTGGGGACAGAGGGTATGGCTCGCTCGATTGTGGTGGCTTCGCCAGCAGACGACGAGCCACTGATGCGGATGCGGGCGGCGATGTTGGCGACTCGATTGGCGGAGCACTTTCGCGATACCGGCAAACATGTGTTGCTACTGATGGATTCACTGACTCGCTATGCTCAAGCGCAGCGTGAAATTGCGCTGTCTATAGGTGAGCCGCCGGCTACCAAGGGCTATCCGCCCTCGGTGTTTGCCAAGATCCCACAATTGGTTGAACGCGCTGGCAATGATGCAACCGGCAGCGGCTCGATTACCGCGTTTTACACAGTACTCACCGAGGGCGATGATTTACAGGACCCGGTAGCAGATGCCTCCCGGGCGATACTGGACGGACACGTGGTATTGTCCAGAGAGTTGGCTGACGAGGGACATTATCCGGCGATTAACATCGAGGGCTCAATCAGCCGGGCTATGCCCAATATTGTTAGCGATGAACATCTGCAAGCGGCGCAGCAGTTGCGTAAATTGTATTCGCGGTACCAGCAGAGTCGCGATCTTATCAGCGTCGGTGCCTACGTCTCCGGCAGCGATCCTGAGACTGATCTGGCGATCCAAAAAATGCCGCTTATTCAACAGTTTCTGACCCAAGGTCTGCGCGAAAAGGTAAGTGTTATTGACAGTACGCGGCAGTTGCAGGGCCTTATACAGTCACCGGCGCAGGGCCAAACTGCGATGGTACCGACCGGGCCTCAATAGCGGTGCTCGGTGGGTACCATTATCAGCTGATAGCCAATATAGGATTTGCCAGTGAAAAAGCCCTCTGAACGTTTGCAGACCGTATTGATGTTGGCCAAACTGCGACAGCAGCAGGCAGCGGAACAACTCGCCAGTGCCATCCGGGCAGCGCAGCAACAACAGCAGCAAATTGAGCAGTTGCAGTCTTTCCAGCAGGAGTATAATAACCAGTTTGCTGAGTCTGCCAGCGCCGGCGCCAGTGCCAGCCAATTAAAAAATCATCAAACATTCTACGGTAAGCTAGACGCTGCGGTGTCGTCACAACAATCGCAGCTCGCCGCTGGGTCTGCGCAGCTCGATCGGGCTCGAGAGCTTTGGCAATTGCATTATTCAAAACAGAAAAATATGACTGAGCTGGTAGCAAAAAAACGCCAACTGGAACAACAGGCGGAGGAAAAACAACAGCAGCGTGAGCAAGATGACCGGACATTGCAAAAGCCCATTATTTAGAGTGGTCAGCTAGGGTTAGTATTATTTAATAAAATATAATGTTCCAAGTTGCGATAGTGAGCATATAGCACTAATATTGTCTTTAGCGCGGCTACCTAGACTAACGGATAAGCTATCATTCGATTTTTTTGATTATTAGCTATACTTAGTCTGGAACATACTAGCTGGGCCGCTAAAGGCCGTGATGTCGGCTAGGCATGACAAATATTCGTTCGGGCTCTGTTCGCTGAAGCGCGCAGTGGCTGAGGCAATCAGTGGAGACTTTTCTATGTCTATTACTTCGACAACTTCAACCGACGGCTCAGAGTTAGTCATAGCTATTGATGGGCGCTTTGACTTCAGTTCTCTTCAAGCGTTTAGGCGCGCCTATGAAGACTTGGGCGAAAAACCCGACGTTTACAGCGTCGATATGAATGCTGCTAGCTATCTGGACAGTTCTGCCCTGGGCATGTTGCTGTTACTACGAGATTTTGCCGGTGGTGACAACGCCGATATCAGTCTTTTAAATTGTAACGATGATGTTAGAAAGATCCTAACAATATCCAATTTTGAACAGCTATTCACTATAAAATAGCCGCCTCCCTCTGCGTCTTGGAGAGCCT
>JBLHLU010000275.1:0-5443 GCA_047623385.1 Paraglaciecola psychrophila | reverse complement strand
CCCACTCGAGTCGGCTAACGATAATCATCTGCTGGGTACTTTGTGTTGCCGCTACTGACGGTCTTTAAGCATAAAATCGACGATCGCTTCGAGCTGTTGATCTGTGCAATCGTCGCAGGCGCCACGGGCGGGCATGGTATTACCCAGCCCTTCAATAACATTTAAATAGATCTCGTCAATGCCATAGGACAGGCGCTGTTCCCAGTCTGAGGCGACTCCAGGTATCGGTGCGCCATGCATGCCTTGGCCGTGGCAGACCACACAGGTTTGCTGATAGAGCGCCTGAGCTTGGGTGGTAGCAAGGCTTGGCTTGCTGACAGCGAGCACGACTATCACGGCGCCGATCGCACGGGTCAACAGTTTGGCTACAGCCATGGCGTGGGTGACGTTGGTGGCAGCTGGGCCGGGCAGCACATTCATTTACAACAGTCCTCGGGTTGATGTAGAGTCGATTATCACAAAAATAACTATAAGAAGATACCGGCCAAAATGATGCTATTTCCCTCGAATAGAACCACAAAACTCAGCGTGGCGATAATGTTATTAGCGCTGACTACTGGCTGCGGTAACTTCGATAAATCATCAGCGTCCGCGCTGCGCGATTACGACTGGCGCTCCTATGGCGGTAGCCTAGCCTCAGACAAATATGCGCCATTAACACAAATCAACCGCGACAATATTGAACAGCTAAAAGTGGTCTGGACTTGGGATTCTCCGGACAATGCCGAAATCGCCGCCGACCCCACCCATATGCCGCTGGCCTATAAAAGTACCCCGATAAAAATCGGTCGGGTGCTCTACACCAATACCTCTTTGGGTTTGGTGGCAGCTATCGACGCTACTACTGGCGAGCAGCTGTGGCAGTTCGACACCGATACCCGGGCCGATGGTCGTCCCACTAACTTGGGCTTTAATAGTCGCGGGGTTTCCTCTTGGCAGCAGGGCGACAAACATCGAATTTTAACCGGGACTAACAACGGCTATTTATGGTCACTGCATGCCGATACCGGTCTGCCGGATAAGGACTTTGGCGACGGTGGCAAGATCGACCTGACTGTGGGCCTGGGCCGCGAGGTACCACGCAAGTTTTATTCCTCAACAGCGGCGCCGATGATTGTTGGCAATACTGTGGTGATGGGCTCTATTGTCGCCGACTACCCGGTGTTTAATTTACCCCCGGGCCACGTGCGTGGTTTTGATGTTGAAAGCGGTGATCAGCAATGGATTTTCAATGCCATTCCCAAACCCGGCGAAACCGGTAATAACAGCTGGGAAAACGACTCTTGGCGAGAGGCCGGGGCGGCCAATGTCTGGACCTCGATGAGTGCCGATTTGGAAACAGGTTATGTCTACCTGCCCTTTGGTACTCCCAACAACGACTGGTACGGTGGCCACCGTCTGGGCGACAATCTCTTTGCTGAGAGTCTGGTATGCCTAGATGCCGCCACCGGTAACATGGTTTGGTATTACCAGATGGTACACCACGGCCTGTGGGACTACGATTTACCCGCCGCCCCCAACCTTGTCGACATCACTGTTGACGGTACCGCGATCAAAGCGGTGGCGCAGATTTCCAAGCAGGGCTTTATCTATGTACTCGATCGCCTAACGGGAGAACCGGTGTGGCCGATCGAAGAGCGCGCGGTGGCACAAAGTACCGTGCCCGGTGAGCGCAGCTCCCCCACGCAGCCTTTTCCCACTCGCCCAGCGCCCTTTGAACAGCAGGGTATCTCCGATGCCACGCTTATTGACTACACCCCGGAGCTGCGGGCCAAAGCGCTGGCGCTGATTAGTCACTACGACTACGGTGAACTGTTTACCCCACCGTCGCTGCGCGGCACAGTGCAACTGCCGGGCTGGGCGGGGGGTGCCAATTGGATGGGGGCGGCGGTCGACCCGGAGACGGCGATGATTTACATTCCCTCTAACAGCGGTGCGATTGTGACGCAGCTAGTGAAGCCGAAAAAAGACATGGCCAAGAACTTTGCCAAAATGGGTATTGAGCTGGGCGCTAGCAAGCAGGTCTATGACTATGTTCGCGGTGGCGCGCAGAGAATTCGTGGCCCCGAGCGCTTGCCACTGGTCAAACCCCCCTACGGGCGTATTAGTGCGATTGACCTGAACAGCGGCGACTATCGTTGGGTTAAGGCCAATGCTGAGGGCATACGGCAAAAGTTGATCGACAAGGGTATTGCCGATCCGGGTCCAGTCGGTACCTTTAATATGACGGGACCGCTGCTGACTAAAACGTTGCTGATCAGTGTCGTCAGTGATAACGGCAAACATTGGCTGCGGGCGGTGGATAAACAAAGCGGTGAGTTACTGCACCAAATGGAACTGCCCGGACGGCCCTCGGCTACACCGATGAGCTACATGGTCGATGGTCGCCAGTATATTTCGGTGGCCCTTGGCGGTATGAAAAAGGCGCAGTTGGTGGCATTGGCGCTACCGTGAATTTATCCCTTAACTAATGCTTTTGCCATAGTGCAGGCTATTCAAATACCGCAGGCTATTTCAACACCGCAGGCTATGGCGCGCTGACCGAGTCGATGTACTGCTGCAATTTTGCCTCAGCCTGATCGCCAAAAAATATCTCGCAGGCATCACGCAGTCCCGGTGCATTAATAATATCCTGACTGCGTACGACCTGTTCTATCTTTGAACGACGGCGCAGAAAGTCTTCCAAGGTAGTAATCATTTCGCGTTTGGCCGCCAGTTCGATCTCGCAGCGCAGGTACTCGGCATTTTCTATTAACAACTCGGCGCTACTGGGGTTTTCACGAATTCGGTCCAGTAACTCTAGCGCATTGACTCCATAGCGGCGCCACAGTCTGGTGGTCAGTGGTTCTGAAGATGAGGGGTGGGCCATGGCATCGAGCTCCATCAACTCCGCTTGATGGATAAATTCGGCTTTCTCGGCGGCGCTGGGCTCACCGTACCAACGCCATTGGGCATTGGCCGGGCTAATATTAATCCCGGTATTGAGCTGCGCAAAATGTTCCGCCACCTCGTCGCCGACATTAATACAATCGGTCAGCTTGCCGCCAAAAATACTGATCAGCTGCTCACCCTGATCAACCTCGATAACGTGCTTGCGCGACAGTTTGACCCAGTCGGCAACGCCGTCTTCACCTTCCAGCGCCAGCGGCCTGACACCGCAGCGCTCGGCGATAATATCCTCTGTGCCCAGTGCTCTGGGTAGATCGAGCAGCTTGTTAATATTATCCAATATAAACTGACGGTCCTGGTCGGTGATTGTTACCTCGGGGCTCTCGACCTGAGTGTCGGTGGTACCGATACAGGTTTTTGGCCCCATCGGGATAACAAAGAACAAGCGTCCATCACTAGCAAAAAACGTTAGTACTTTGTCGCTGTCACTAATGCGATCGACAATAAGATGAACGCCTTTGGAAAATAAGTGACGATGGGTGGTTTTTTGGTCACGCTGACGATTAAGTTGGTCAACATAGGGGCCGCCAGCATTGATCAACACTTTCGCTCGAATTGAAAACTCACGACCGTCGACGGTATCGACCACACTATTGTGCCAATAGCCCTCTTTGCGGGTAGAGGCGGTTGCTTTGACATAGTTGGCGGCGATACCGCCATAATTCATCGCGCTGCGAATAAAATTAAAGACAAAGCGCGCATCGTTGTCGTAAAGATAGCAGTCAGAGTACTCAAATCCACCCGCGATATTGTCAGCGTTGACCGCGGGCTCCCGTGCTTTTATCGATTTCTTGCTCATTAACTTTGGCGCTTGAGTTTTAAAGCGACCCATCACCCAATACAGCAGCGTGCCGAGATAGATTAGAAAAGGCGGATAGCGAAAGCCTTTTTGGATACTGGTGAAAAAACGTATTTCTTTTACCGTGGAGGGAAAGCTTGCCATTAGCCTGTTTCTGGATTGGCACAGTTTGTTAACTAACAAAAACTCATAACTCTCCATATACTTAATTCCCCCCCAGGCAAGATTGGAAGAGTTAGAACTGGTTAGGCCGGCAAAGTCGCCCTGGTCGATCAGTGCGACTTTCACCCCTTTGGCGGACAGTGACGCCGCCGAAACAGCACCATTAATACCGCCACCAATGATCAATACGTCAAAGGTTTCAGTGGCTAATTGTTCTATATTGTTGCGTCGAAGCTGCATCGATTCAATCTCTGCTGTAGTTGTCGATAGTTGTAAAATAGTTCTGAATAATTGTGGATAGTCGTAAATAGTTGCGAATCATTACCGCCACAGCGACTGACATTGTCACTGTTGATGTAGTGTTTGCTACTATTGCAGTAGCCGATTTAGCTATTGCTGTGGCGAATAGGGCAGTGATTGTACCTGTTATTGACCGGCGCAGTAATTAAACCTGACGATAAAAAGGCGCGCGCTTTTTTACCGGGTCCAACAGCGACCAATCGCCAGCCTCAACCTCAAAACCTTGGGGAAAAGCTGGTCGTTTATCCATCTGCAAAGAATCCATGACCCTATCGTCTCGGTAATAACATTCGAAGATCAGGGCTATCAGCGACCACATCGGCTCTGGCATAGATTCTCGTAACAGGTTGACCAGTTGCAGCTGTTGGCTACTGTCGAGCTGTTCAAAAGCCCGCTGCCACTGTGCTAAAGCGCTGTGCTGTAATGCTGCCAAAACTGCGCTGATCTCCCGGTGCCGAGGTCCTACCGAAGCGACTATGTCGGCAAAAATCAGTGGGTCATCGGCACCGGGCAGGGCAAGCTCGAGCTGTTCGGGTACCATCGCACCGACAGCGGCGCGAAGAATGGTCTGTAGCGGCTTGTCGATATGTAGTTCTGTGCTGTTGAGTGTACTGGTCACATTGTGCCTCTGTTATGACAATAGCCGAGAATTTTTGCTCAATCGAACAGTGTTTCCAAGCGGTCTTTAATTTGATCAGCGATATACAATGCTAGGGCCTGAATAGTGCAGGTCGGATTGACCCCGGCACTGGTAACAAAAATACTGCCGTCGACGATAAACAGGTTTTTAACGTCGTGGCTGCGGCCCCACTCGTTGACCACCGAGTTGCTGGGGTCAGTACCCATCCGAGCTGTCCCCATCAAGTGCCAACCGCCCTGCGCCAATGGCGCGGTAGAAAATACATCCACTGCTCCGGCCGCTCGCAGTACCTCTTCGGCTCTAGCCACCGCGTGATCTAACATTTTGAGGCTGTTGGCGCTGAGGGTGTAGTTGATGTTGGCGGCGGGAATTGTATTTAGACGGTAACCTATTGATTAATATAGGTTTAATTCGTTTAAAAATCCGCTTTTGTTACATCCTTTGTTACATTGATTTGATAGACGAATGATCAATCACTTTCTGGCCCTACTAAGATGAAAGCAAACTTATTTATGCGTAGTCCTCTACCCAGTCAATTATCATATCGGCGAATAATTCTGGTTGATCAGCCCAAGCAAGATGGCCTGCTTCAG
>JBLHLU010000274.1:0-5454 GCA_047623385.1 Paraglaciecola psychrophila | reverse complement strand
GCTCAACAACGGCGCGCTCATACTTATTCTCGTTAGCGATTGTTGTCCCGTCAGTAATACTTTAGCGCGATGTTGTGGCGTTTTTGTAAATCTGTTTAAAGCTGTTGTTAAGCTTCTATACCCCTCGACGATTCCGTTATTAACCAGAAAATGTATTAGCTGTCAATCGTGACTTTCCACCATTGTTCTTGCTTCCCATTCTGTTAAAGTTAGCTTTTTTCTAAGGCAGGTGTAGGGTTGTTAGATGGCGGTTTTGCTTGAGTGGACCAAAAAACATACCGTTATTATACGCGTGCTGGACTCGGTAAGCGGTGCCGAGGTAATAGACGCGCTGTTAACTTTGAGCGGTGATGCCCGCTTCGACGATATTCGCGGTTTGATCTACGATTGGAGTGGCTATCTTTTTTTGTTGGACGAGATCGACGTAAACGATGTTGAGAAATTAGCCGAAATTACCCGAGCCATGGCCAAAAGCAATAGCCAGGTCAAACAGGGTGTGGTGTTAATGGACGGGACTATTGATCACCGCGGCGCATTTTTTAGCATTTTCGAAGTATTGACTGCTGACCTGCCCTGGCAAACGGCCAGTTTTGAAACACTGGAACTGGCTCTGGCCTGGGTTGAGTTGGTAAATACCGGCACAACATTTAAATAATAACTGTGTAATATTGCAGTGGTGGCACAACGAAATGGCATAACTGCTCACATTTCGACCCAAAATTTCACTAATTATCATTAACTTCACGACTTTGGCTTAGTTACCTTGACACTCTTAGCGCACCCATTAGAATGGGCCCTCTTTTGGACATGGCTGATTTCAAATAGTTATTTTCAGAAGAGATCTTAAACACTATTGCGCGGGAATAGCTCAGTTGGTAGAGCGCAACCTTGCCAAGGTTGAGGTCGCCAGTTCGAACCTGGTTTCCCGCTCCAAGTGTGTAATAGACTGCTAAGCTGTTGCAAGACAGTTCACAGTAGTTTGGTTTGAGAATATAGGCGCGGTGGCAGAGTGGTCATGCAGCTGACTGCAACTCAGTGTACGCCGGTTCGATTCCGACTCGCGCCTCCATTTTCTAAACCGGTACTTGCTACACCCTTTTTATTACCCAGCGCCCGCTGGTTTGATTGACATCATCTCCCAATCCCGATTGTATAGAGTCTCTGGCGACCTCCTGTGAGCGCTGGCCCTATTTCTATGCAGCGAATATCATGTTGACACTCGATAACAGCTTCACCTTGGTGCCGCCACTGGTAGCGATTGGCGTTGCGCTTTGGCGCAAGAATGCCATCGTCGCCCTTGGGGTAGGTTTGGGCCTAACTTGGCTGATGGATGCAGGGCTCAACCCAGTGGCGGGCACAGTGGCTATTTTCGGTGGTTTACAAGCCGTGCTGAGCAGTAGTTATCATCAAATGATATTGTTTTTCTCGCTACTGGTGGGCTCGCTGCTGGCGTTGATGAAACACAGCGGTGGTGTCAGTGCCAGTATTGCGCTGCTGAGCCGGCGCAATTGGGTTAATAATCCACGTCAAGCCGGCATGTTGCCGGTGTTAATAGGCAGCAGTATCTTCACCGACACCAATTTGAGTCTGTTCACTAGCGGTATTGCCAGTCAGGCGCTGTTTGACAAATTCGGCCTCAGCCGTGCACGGCTAGCTTATATTTTGGACTCTACCTGCTCGCCAATCAGTATTTTGCTGCTGCTGAACGGCTGGGGTGCCTATTTGCTGGGGCTGTTGCAAGGTTATGAGGTGGCCGACACCGTCGGGCTATTAATCGACGCCACACTGTTTAACGTATACCCGATGATTGTATTAGCAATGGTGTATTACACCGCTTGGTCCACCAAGGTGTATGGCCCGCTGGCCCGTTCCCTGCCCGAGACGCCGACGGTAGCACCCGACAGCGAGTCCAGCCAACCCGGTCGCGCACGCTATATGATTGCCCCCATAGTTGCGCTAACGCTAATGGCTGTGACGCTGCTGCTGTATACCGGTGGCGGTGATATTCGCGCTGGCAACGGTGCACTGGCGGTGATGTGGGCGGTGATAGTGGCCTGGGGGCTGTTGCTGGCGATGCTGCTGGCGGACCGAGTATTTAGCCTGAGCAAGCTATTGAGCCTGAGCGTCACGGGTATGAAACAGCTGCTACCGGCAGCGGTGGTACTGGTCTTGTCCTTCGCTTTTGGCGACGCGGTTAAGGCCTACGGCACCGGCGACTATATTAGTTCGGCGTTAGGCGCGCAGTTTCCACAGGTGCTTATTGCACCGCTGCTGTTTGTAATAGCCGGTGCCATGGCTTTTGCCACCGGCACCTCCTGGGGCACCTTCGCGGTGCTCATTCCCATTGCGATGCCGATGGCAGACAGCACCGGGCTACCGGCATCACTGTTAGTAGCGGCGGTATTAGGGGGTGGAGTGTTTGGCGATCACTCCTCGCCGATCTCTGACAGCACTATTATCGCCTCGCTAGCCAGTGGCTGCGAGCATCTTGAGCACGTGCGTACGCAACTGCCCTATAACCTGCTGGCAGCGGGGCTGAGCGTACTGGTGTACGGCTTGTTGAGTGTGCTTTATAGCTGATCGTGTGGCGATTACACAGGAGACGCTACCGCTGGCAATTATATTTTTGTAAGCCGTTGAATTAGCTTGGAATGCTCTGTACTATGTGCGGCTTCTCTGGGGCATGTAGATGTTACAGAGGACGAGGGTCTCGCCAGACGAGATAATCGGTTAAAACACGGCTACCACCGTGGATAAATAAACTTCTCGATTGCCCGGGTGGTGAAATTGGTAGACACAGGAGACTTAAAATCTCCCGACTTAACGGTCGTGCCGGTTCAATTCCGGCCTCGGGCACCAATTTCAGTGATAGTATTCACTAACATAATATTTTATGTAGACGCAATGTAGACAAGTAAATTGAGTTTTACTGTTCTATCCGCATTGATAAATTCAAAAAATAATCCAAAGATAGAGTCCGCTTTGTGCCAGGAACAGACATCAACGCTTCGTATCACTGGCTATAAGAAGTAGAGCGCGAACAACCGGAGCTTTTTGTTGCGAGATTGCATGTGATTGTTAGGCTGGTTCTATACTGACAGTTTTAGCTGCAAACCACGAATCGCAGGTACTTGTCTTTACTGTTGCCAAGCCGTATTCAAGGTTTCAGTCTGGCAACCTCAACGTTCGTTGCCGGGTTCGGGTCGCCTCTTGGGTCCATCAGAAGCCCCTTCTTCATGCTCACGCTCAGTATTTTGGCTTTCGTGTCCAAATAGAGGTGTTCGTAATTGTCTCTGTCTCCCAAGCCTCCAAGGGCAATGGGCACTACATCACCATCTGTTGTTGCGACGGAGTATCCACGGCGATGGTTCTCGTCCGTGATACCGGGCATTGGACGCACGCCACCGGCCCACACTACAACAATGATCTGCTTAGTCTCTTGAGGATGATTATTCTCCATCTTTCCGAGGCTGACAGTATAAGCCAATACAAGTGAAGGCCCGTCTGCCAATGGTGTCACAGTCACCGATAGGCCGTGCGCGTCTTCACCACCAGCAAGGGCCAGATGGCCGGTCACCTCAACTTTAACGGGAGGGTCATCGGGCTCATCGCCCAACTCACCGATAAGCAGAATGGTGTGCCGCTTTGCCGCCTCATTTGCTGGGCGGGTGGTGACAAATGAAGGTTGAAGTCGCGCCCCTGAGCGAGTGACAACCGTGAATGCAGCTGGATTAATAGGCTCCTCTACTCGTCTAGAAAATGTTACGGGCATTCCGTCTTTGCCTGGCGCTGAGACCGAAAGGGCCAGCGTTCTCATCGGTAGGGCGTCATCTAAGCCGAAAAATGCACTGACCATACGCGGTGGATGATCATCGAGCGAGCTACTCTCGGGCGTAAGCTCTTGACGCTGCGCTAATGCCAACTGCGTAAGTGCGAAGAGACCCAAGGCACCAGCAAAAAGACAGATGGCTATACTGTGGTGGTTGTTCTTCGTTCTCATTTCGTCGTCCTACGGTCAAGAATTTTACGGGTTGCTAAGTACACTGAGTGCTGAGCTAATATATTGCTTTTCCAAGGGAATATCTAACCTTGCAGTTTATAGTGTAAAAACTGGATAATGGCACAATAAATTGGTAAGTTCTGCAAAGAGTCACGAGTTCTTGACCATTTAGATCAATGGTATAGAGACTAATTGCAGTAAATTTTCGCTAAGAATCGCATAGTTTTAAATTGGCTGAATGTCTCAACTGGGTCAATAAGAGTCATTGATGCGACAATGTAATCTGTTGAATTGAAGTTTTTGAATACGGTATCCTTAAAATCTCCCGGCCTTACCGGTTCAATTCCGTTCTCGGGCAACACTTTCAAAGATAGTACTCACTAACTAAATATTTCATGTAGACGCAATGTAGACAATTGAATCGAGTTTTATGTGTCGAAACGATGCCAGACTTGGGCTTACGTTGCCTGAACTTACCCGTCGCTCCGACTAAAGTCCGGTCCCTGTACTAATAAAATTAATGAATCACGTAAATATTTCTTTTTCGGTGTCTTATCTGTATTTTCATAATCAACGTATAGTAGGCAAAATATTTACGCGATAACGCCTCAAACACCGGATTGTGAATGTTGGCGGTTTTTTTGAGTTTTTTTCCAAAAAAGGTGACAGCATTTACAATTCCGGGTGCTTTGACTTGTTAAATTAGCCGGACTCATTTAGGTAGCCAGTCACTTTTTGGAGTTCTGTTTTTTCGCTTTTCAACGTACTCATAAATTGCGAAAACAACGTATACAAGTATGGATAAGTACCAGTTGCCGAAAATGAGATGAACAATGATGCATAGTAAGGCTACACCAATAACATCTATGTGCCCGCTAAGCCTGCTGACCTCAGCTTCTAATGTAGATATTTTTTCTTTTAAGTTATCTTCATTTTTCATAGTAATTTAATGCCTTGCACACAGGCAAACGAACTGCGAAGCAGTTTGGCAGTCCGAGCACGCTTGCGTGCGGATGTGCTGCAACTTGTTACAAGGCATTACTTTCGGCCTCTACTGCGATTAGTTTAAGTTTATTATTGAACTCTATTGCATCAGTAGCATAATGATCTCGTCTGTGGCAATTAGGACAAAGGGCTATAACGTTTTCAGGGTGGTCAGGACCACCATCGGCAACTCTATGTAAATGATGACACTCTAAAAATGGCCCTGATTTGGTTTGGAACGGGGCTTCACCATTGCAGCCTTCACATACCCCTTTAGCACGGGCAGTTACATATAGCTTGATTGCTTGAGAACGATAATACGTAGCTTCTCTTTTTTCTTTAGTAGTGGCTGTAACTGTAGTCGTTGCTAAGTAAGCGCCAATTAACGTACGTACTATCCATTAATGTTCAGCACTAGATAATAAAGACCTCACCCAACGGAGGCAATTATGAATCAAACTCAACCCAAT
>JBLHLU010000273.1:0-5458 GCA_047623385.1 Paraglaciecola psychrophila | reverse complement strand
AGATAGTACGAAAAATAGCACTGAGAGTTAGCACTGACAGATTACTTCGATCAACAACATAAATAATAACACCTGTAATAACATATATAAAAACACACATAAAAACATGCATAACAGCATCTATAACAACACCGATAACAGCACCTATAACAACACCCAAAATAACAGGCTAATACAACGTGTTAGCACCGTCGCTAAGGACTCACTATGATCGCAGACAATACCCCCATAATCGTCGGCAGCGCCCAGCTGGTAGACCGCCAAGCCAGTGTCGAGCGGCATATACAACCACTGGATATGTTGTTGAGCACCGCCACCGACGCCGCGGCCGATGCCGGCCTCAAAGCAGCGGCACTGAGTACCCTAGACACGGTTGCGCTGGTCGGTGTGTCCGGTTGGCACCCGCAGAATCCGCCGGGCCTAGTGGCCGAGAAGCTGGCAGCTACTGGCGCCAAAAATCTCTATACCACCGGTGACGGTGGCCAAATGGGCGTGCAGTTACTCAATGCTATGGCAGACAAAATAATAGCCGGCGAATCAGAGTTTACGCTGGTGGCGGGTTGTAACAATTTGCGAGTATTGTTTGCTGCGATCGCAAAAAAACAACAGTTAGACTGGCAGCGCGGCGGTACCGGAGAACCGCAATGGGTGGGTGGCAATGCCCCCGGTAACAATGCTCTGGAGAAGCAATATGGATTAAGCGACCCGGCAGACATTTATCCGCTGTTTGAGAATGCGCTGCGGGCCAAGCTGGGACTCAATCTTGAGCAACACCGACAGCGCATGGGCGATCTGTTTGCCCCCTTCACCGAGGTGGCGGCCAATAACCCCCACGCTTGGTTTCCGACTGCGCGCAGCTCTGAAGAGCTCACTACTGTTAGTCCTAACAATCGGATGATCGCCTGGCCCTACCCCAAATACTTAAATGCTATTCTCGCCACTGAGCAAGCTGCCTCGGTGCTGATGATGTCGGCGGGTCGAGCGCGCAAAATGGGTATTCCTGAGCAGCACTGGGTGTACTGGCGGGGCGGTGCCCACAGCCAAGAACAGGCCTACTGGACCAGTGAGCGCCCAGACTTTGCCAGCTGCCCTTCGATGCAAGACACTACCCTCAGCAGCCTACACAATAGTGGCTACGGGCTTAATAATATTGACCATTTTGACTTTTATTCCTGTTTTCCGGTAGCCGTTGAAATGGCCTGCCAGATGACCGGCCTGGCTATTGACGACCCCCGGGGTTTTACTGTGACCGGTGGTTTGCCCTATGCCGGTGGTCCCGCCAGTGCTTACACCCTACACTCGCTGGCGACGATGGCCACTAAGCTTCGAGGCAGCACCGCTGAAAGTGGGCTGGTGACCGGCAACGGCTGGTATTTGACCAAACATGCCGCGGCGGTACTGTCTAGTGAACCACCGTCGCAGCCGGTAAAACCCTCGGGCTTGATGGCTGTTCTGCCCTCGGCTGACCTGGTCACAACGCCCCGAGAGGTCAATGAACAGGCCACTGGCGGCGCGACGGTAGAGGCTTACACCGTTAAATACGGCCGCGATGGCGCTGCCCATACCGGTATTGTGTTGGGTACTACCGACAGTGGCGATCGTTTTCTGGCTAATACCCCAACCGACAGTGATTTTCTTGAGAACTTTGTCGCCGTGGAGCGCATAGGTTGCGCTGGGCAACTTAGCCAACAGCAGGGCCAATCACTATTTATACCCGCCTAGGGTGGGTAACTAACAGGAGATTAATTAGCATTGTTAAGGTTTAAAAAATACTATTGCTATCGACACTATTAAAGACATTACTAAAGATATTGCCAAACCGATTACCAATAACAACAGGAGAGCTACCATGGATTTTGATATACCCAAGGACATTGCCGACTATCTGGTGGTGCTAGATACGTTTATCGACGATGTGATTACCCCGCTGCAAATGAAAGACGACAACAATCGTTTTTTTGATCACCGCCGAGAAGATGCCCGCACCGATTGGGACCGCGGCGGCCTGCCCAGCGAAGATTGGGAACAGTTATTACACCAAGCCGCGCGCTTGGCCGACGAAGCTGGGCATCGCCGCTATCCCATCCCCAAAGCACTGGGCGGCCAAGATGGCACCAATCTGGGTATGGCCATTATTCGGGAGCACTTTGCCGCCCGCGGTCTGGGCCTGCACAACGACTTGCAAAACGAGCACTCTATTGTAGCCAATAATGTTGGTTTGTTATTGATGCTGAGTTATGGCACCGAAGAACAAAAGGCCGATTGGGTGCCGGGATTACTGGAAGGTACCCGAGGTTTTGCCTTTGGTATCACCGAGCCGGAACACGGTTCCGACGCCACCCATATGGAAACTACCGCCGTTCGAGATGGCGATAACTGGCGTATCAATGGTGCCAAAACCTGGAATACCGGTATTCACAAGGCCAAACACGACATGATTTTGGCCCGCACCGAGGGTAAAGCCGGTGACGGTCACGGTATTACGGCGTTTTTGGTGCCTACCGACAGTGAAGGTTTTAAGGTTGAGGAAATGCTGTGGACGTTTAATATGCCAACCGATCACGGGCGTATTTCCATGTCTGATGTGGTAGTGCCCGATGCCTCTATTTTTGGTGGTGAGGGCCGTGGACTGCAGGTGGTGCAGCACTTCTTCAATGAGAATCGAATTCGCCAAGCCGCTTCAAGTTTGGGCGCGGCGCAATATTGTATTGACGAGTCGGTGAAATATGCCGGTGAGCGCAAGCCCTTTGGCAAGCCTTTGTCGGTTAATCAGGGTATTCAGTTCCCACTGGTAGAGCTACAATCACGCGCAGAAATGTTGCGCGCCCTAGTCCATAAAACAGCTTGGCAAATGGACACCTACGGTAATTTTAATGTCTCCGACAAGGTCTCTATTTGTAATTATCAGGCCAATAGACTGTGTTGTGATGCCGCCGATCAAGCCATGCAGGTGCACGGTGGTCTAGGGTATTCAAGGCACAAGCCCTTTGAACATATTTATCGCCATCACCGCCGCTACCGTATTACCGAAGGCTCCGACGAGATTCAAATGCGTCGTATCGGCGGCTATATGTTTGGCTATATGAACCAGCGCGCGCCCAAGGGCGTGATTGTCGAATAGCCCAGACTGATGCGTTGTTAAGCCGAGGGTGTGGTTGAATTACTCGCAGGGGGTTGGCTAGTCGAGGGTAAACCTCGATTAGCCAAGGTGGGTGTTAGTCGTGCTTTTACCCCGCTAGATATTAAGTGGCCGGCGCAGTCGATAACACCAACCGCGCCGGGTTTTGACTCGCTTTATTCGGGTTTCTTGTGTTGTTTCATGTCGCCTTTTTTGTGCGCCATTCTATGTTGGCGGCGCTGCTGCATGTTATCAAATTTTGCCAATTGATCTTCGCTCAATACACCCTCTAATTGCTGGCGAAAATCGGCTTGCAATGCCTGCATATTCAGACGTAGAGCTGCTCTGTCCTCCTTAAGCGACTGGTACTGTTCTTGTTGAGAATCTTTAACATTATTGATATGGGCAATTTGCTGCTCATTTAAATCCAGCTGTTTGACCATGTGCTCAAAGCGTTTTTGCTGATGGTACTCGGCTTTATCACCGTGGCCATCGGCCTGGGCGCCAATCACAGATAGGCTTAGTAGTGCGATGCTCAGGTAGCGAGTTAGTGTATTCATGGCTTGATCCTCTAGGATTAATGGTGTCAGTGGTTGATTAACTGCGTCGTTCACTGCTTGATTTTTTAACGGTTGAGCTGCTTCTTGATGCCACTGTACTGGTGCTTATTAATGTGGCTCTGTCAGTACTGTAATAGTGCGGACGATTAAAACTATAGCGGCTAAATGTGTAAGAAATGAGGTAAAAAAGGTCAAACATTTTGACCTTTGAGAAGGGTTGTCGCGGCGCTGAATCATTGATGCGGCGAGGGGGTGTTATTCTAGGCTAAGTTCTATGATTTATCCCTCGGGCTGACCCCGGTGACGTACCCCCGTGACCTACACCCGTGACGTACCCCCGTGACGTACCCCTGTGACTTCGCCCTCTGGTTTATTCCTGTGACTTACCAACCGTACTTATCCCTCAGAGCCATCGGTATGAATTTCATATTTATAGCCAACGCCGTAGAGCGAGTGAATAAAATTTACCCCGGCGCAGTGCTCGGCAATTTTTTTGCGCAGTTTTTTAATATGGCTATCAATGGTTCGGTCGCTAACGATTCGTTGATCGGGGTACATGTTATTCATCAGCTGTTCGCGACTAAAAATACGTCCAGGCTCCGAGGCCAACTGTTTTAATAGTTTAAATTCTACCGCTGTGAGATTGAGCTCACGACCGTCGTAGCAAGCACTGTAGTGATTGTCATTGAGCACCAGTGAAGGCTCACTGTCGGTCTTTGCTGGACGCTGTGACCTGCGTAGCGTTGCCTTTACTCTGGCGACAACTTCTCGAGGACTAAAGGGTTTGCAGATATAGTCGTCAGCACCCAGCTCTAGGCCTAACAGACGATCTATTTCATCCACTCGGGCGGTAACCATTAAGATAGCCACCTCACTGAAGGCGCGAATTTCACGGCATAGGGTCATGCCGTCTTTGCCCGGCAGTGCGACATCCAGCAAAATGGCGACGGGATTAAGTGACTTGACGGCATCGATAACGTGATCGCCGTGATACACACAGTGTGCCTCAAAACCGTTGCTATTGAAGTAGTCGGCCTGCAAAGCGGCAATTTTTTTCTCGTCTTCAACAATAAGTATTATCTGCGCCATGCTTTTATTCCTATTGGCTTTTTGGTGGCGCGACGTCGGCGGGTAATATTACGGTAATGCAAAGACCACCGAGCTGGGCATGACTGGCGGTAATTGTGCCCTGATGAGCGCTGACAATGCGCTGCGCTATGGCTAGGCCGAGGCCACTGCCACCGGTGCTGCGGTTGCGAGAATTGTCGACGCGAAACAGGTGGTCGAATAACTTGTCTAGATATTGGGTGGCAACGCCTGGCGCGCTATCTTCGATAACCAGAGCAACGCTGTTGCCGGTGGTGGTTGCCGCCACTTCAATAACGCCGCCACCATCCGTATATTTACAGGCATTGGCTAACAAATTATCGATGAGTTGTCTGATGCGTTGTTCGTCGGCAAAAATAGGCGCTGCATTATTTGGCAGTAACCGTAGCTGGAGATAGCGGTCGCCGGCCACTGACTGATAGTGCTGTACTTGCTGCTGCAGTAGTAGCTGTAAGTCGATGGCAGACTTTTGATAGCGCAGCCCCCCTATGTCGGCGCTGCTAAGCTCGTATAAGTCATCCACCAGTTTGCTGAGGTGCAGCGTCTCCTGATGCAGTGATTGCATTTGGCTTTGCTCGAGCGGGCGCACGCCGTCGATTATGGCTTCTATTTCACCGCGCAGTATTGCCAGCGGTGTGCGCAGCTCGTGCGAGGTGTCAGCCAGCCAGCGTTT
>JBLHLU010000272.1:0-5468 GCA_047623385.1 Paraglaciecola psychrophila | reverse complement strand
CGATTTTTGATATGAACGAAGTCAAGGGCCAGGCACTCGTTGATGAGCTGGGCGAAAATGTTATCTATTGCAACGTTAATGTCACCGATAATGACTCGGTTCAGGCTGCTATTGCGGTGGTAATGGCAACCTTTGGTGCCATTCATATTTGCTGTAACTACGCTGGCACCGGCAACGCTCATCGCACTATGGGTAAAAAAGGGCCGTTTCCGCTGGATCAGTTTGAGCGTATCTTGCAAATTAACTTGGTGGGTACTTTCAACGTGCTGCGTCTGTGTGCCGAGCAAATGGCCAATAACGAGACGATCAACGATGATGGCGGTCGCGGAGTTATTATCAATACTGCGTCGGTAGCAGCGTACGAGGGCCAAATTGGTCAGGCGGCTTATTCCGCTTCTAAGGGCGGCGTAGTCGGTATGACTGTGCCAATCGCGCGGGATTTGGCGGTATTGGGAATTCGCTGTAACACCATCGTACCCGGTCTGATCTACACGCCGTTGATGATGGGTGGCGCTGAGGAACTGACACCAGAAATCGAAGAGGCGATTCGCCCACTGGCCAACCAAGTATTATACCCTAAGCGTCTGGGTCGACCCGACGAGATTGCGCACTTGGCTCAAAGCATTGTTGAAAACGACTATATCAACGGCGAGTGTATCCGCATGGACGGTGGTATCCGCATGCAGCCTAAGTAATAGGGCTAGCACGGAGTGACGTGTTGGGCTGGTTTGATTAAAAACTATGCCCAGCACGATGCCCAATAACGCAGCGCCTAGGCTCTGCGTTTTTTTTGCTTTGCGATTAGCAAGCTCATGTTCGCGGTTAGCTGCGTGAGCAGTTAACATGACAGTTACCGGTGTAAAAGGGGTCGCTAACAGTCGGCGCAGCGCTTGAGCCTTGGTGAGTGCAGCCGGTCGATGGTTTATCTGGCCGTTGGGGTGGCGCTGTGGGCTCGAAGTCTGCCCGCCCTTGCGGTACTATCAAATAATAGCACGGCCTTTGCTGTGCAGGGAGTTACTGCTATAAAAATAGTCTTTACGGTTGTGCTGTTATCACTGCTGTTGTCTTGTGAGTCAGACAATAGCCACTTTTGCGCGCGCTATCAGTATGTTTATGGTCAGTTGTTAGAGGAAGACCTCCCCCCCTATGGTGAAATGAAATGCCAGCTGTTGGAGAAAATCGCCAAGTCTAAGAGCGGCGATCAGCAGTCTAAATTTATGCTCTTTGTACTGGAGGACTGGTATTCAGAATTTAAGCCTCAGGGTGAGCCGGCCAAGGATTTCTGTATGCGAATAAAG
This sequence comes from Paraglaciecola psychrophila, assembly GCA_047623385.1. Classification (GTDB taxonomy): domain Bacteria; phylum Pseudomonadota; class Gammaproteobacteria; order Pseudomonadales; family Dasaniaceae; genus Oceanicoccus. The sequence continues at coordinate 4,170 of JBLHLU010000272.1, read as the reverse complement.
CGCTGGCAATACTACCGCTGAGCAGTTGGGCTGAGGGCCCTGAACCCGCAATGAGCGGGGTAGATAGCGCGGCAAATAGCCCGGATCAAGCGGATTAATGATTGAGCGCCCCGGGCAATGCTGTTAAACTGATCCCCCATCTCTGGAGGGATCTTTAGGCCGACTCAGGCTCCAAAATCTCTCCCGGCAATACGCGACGATTAATGTTCATCATTAACTGCAGCAATTCATTCAGCTACGTTTAATTATTATAGGGCTATCATGGCGACACGATTTATCTTCGTCACCGGCGGTGTTGTATCGTCTTTAGGTAAGGGCATTGCTTCGGCATCACTGGCTGCTATTCTTGAGTCCCGGGGGATTCGAGTAACTATGCTGAAGTTAGATCCCTACATCAATGTCGACCCTGGCACGATGAGCCCCTTTCAACACGGTGAAGTGTTTGTTACCGATGATGGCGCCGAGACTGATCTTGACTTGGGCCACTACGAGCGTTTTTTGCGCACTAAAATGTGTAAACGCAATAATTTCACCACCGGAAGAGTCTACGAAACGGTACTGCGCAAGGAGCGCCGGGGTGACTATTTAGGTGGCACCGTGCAGGTTATTCCCCATATTACCGACGAGATTAAGCGCCGGGTCATTGAGGGGGCCGGCGATGCCGAGGTCGCCATTGTCGAAATTGGCGGCACCATTGGCGATATCGAGGGCCTGCCCTTCTTCGAGGCCGCCCGGCAGTTGAAAACTGAGTTAGGGCCCCAGCGGGCACTACTAATGCATTTAACCTTGGTGCCTTACATTGCCACCGCCGGTGAGACCAAAACTAAACCCACCCAACACTCGGTCAAGGAGCTGCGCTCCATTGGTCTGCAGCCTGATATATTACTGTGTCGTTCAGACCACCAGATCGACGCTGGTTCGCTGCGTAAAATATCCTCTTTTACCAATGTAGAGGAGCGGGCGGTTATCGCCTTGGAAGACGCCGACACCATTTACCGTATTCCCGGCGTTCTGCACAGCCGCGGCTTGGACGCGCTTATCGTCGAGCGCCTCGGTCTCGAGTGTAAGCCCGCTGATCTGTCTGAGTGGGAGCGGGTTATTGACGGCGCACTCAACCCCAAGCGGGAAGTGACCATTGCCATGGTTGGCAAGTATATGGAACTGATCGACGCCTATAAGTCGCTCAACGAGGCGCTGCATCACGCCGGCATTAACGAGCTTACTAAAGTCAATATTCGCTATGTCGATTCCCAGCGGGTTGAAGATGAGGGGGTCGGGCTACTGCAGGGAGTTGATGGGATTTTGGTGCCCGGTGGTTTTGGCAATCGCGGAATCGAGGGAAAAATCGCCACGGTGCGCTACGCCAGAGAAAATAATATCCCATTTTTGGGTATCTGTTTGGGGCTGCATGTGGCGGTTATTGAATTTGCCCGCAATGTGGCCAATCTACCGATCGCTAATAGTACCGAATTTGACCAGCAATCGCCCCACCCAGTTATCGCTTTAATTACTGAATGGGTTGACGCTGAAGGCAAAACCGAATTGCGTGATGAATCTGCCGATCTCGGTGGCACCATGCGCCTGGGAGGCCAGGAGTGCCGACTGGTCGCCGATTCCAGAGTAAAAAGTGTGTACAACAGTGACTTAGTGGTAGAGCGTCACCGCCACCGTTATGAAGTCAACAATAACTACTTGGATAAGCTGCAGGCGGCGGGAATGCGGGTAGGTGGTTGGTCCGCCGACGACACCCTAGTAGAGGTAATTGAATTACCTGATCATCCGTGGTTTATTGCCTGCCAATTTCACCCCGAATTCACCTCGACGCCCCGCGATGGGCACCCGCTGTTCAGCGGTTTTGTCAATGCAGCTTTTGCTTACTCCGAGACCGACAGCAAGCCCCAAGCTTGAGGAATCAGACTATGGCCCAGAAAATCGTAAAAGTAGGTGATTTTTCCGTCGCTAACCATTTGCCTATGGTGCTTTTTGGCGGCATGAATGTGTTGGAATCCCGGGATTTGGCGATGCAAATTGCCGAGCATCATGTAGAAGTGTGCGCCCGGCTGGATATACCCTATGTGTTCAAGGCTTCTTTTGACAAGGCCAATCGCTCCTCGATGCACTCTTATCGCGGCCCGGGCATGGAACAGGGGCTGCGCATTTTTGAAGAGATTAAGAAAACCTTCAATATTCCGGTGATCACTGATGTTCACGAGATTGCCCAGGCGCTACCGGTAGCCGAAGTTTGTGATGTGATTCAGCTGCCGGCGTTTTTGGCCAGACAAACCGACTTGGTCGCGGCGATGGCCGCCACTGGCAATGTCGTCAATATCAAAAAACCGCAGTTTTTAAGCCCCGGGCAAATGAAAAACATCGTTGAAAAATTTGCCGAATGCGGCAATGAGCAAGTGATGCTTTGCGAGCGTGGTAGTAATTTTGGCTACGACAACTTGGTGGTCGACATGCTAGGTTTTCGCACCATGAAAGAGGTCAGCGGCGGTGCGCCGATTATTTTTGATGTCACCCACGCGCTGCAGTGCCGCGACCCTCTGGCGCAGGCGTCTAGCGGTCGCCGCCGCCAGGTTGCTGAACTGGCCCGAGCCGGTTTGACACAAATGATAGGCGGTCTGTTTATCGAGACCCACCCAAACCCCGATCAAGCACTGTGCGACGGTCCCTCGGCGCTCCCGCTGGCGCAACTGGAAGGTTTTTTAGCACAGATGAAAGCGGTGGACGATTTGATAAAATCGCTACCGGCGCTAGAGATAGAATAAAAACATAGAATAAACGCATAGATTAAAACCATTCGCGAAAGACATTAACCAACAATGGAGCAAAGAGCCCATGGCTGAAATAGCAGATATCAAAGCATTTGAAGTACTCGACTCCCGCGGCAATCCCACCATCGAAGTCGATGTCGTGTTGGCCTCCGGTGCAGTGGGCAGTGCCTGTGCCCCCAGTGGTGCTTCAACCGGCTCCCGTGAGGCGCTAGAATTGCGCGATGGCGACAAAAGTCGCTATCTGGGCAAGGGTGTATTGACCGCCGTCGCCAATGTTAATACCACTATTAGAACACTGCTACTCGGTCAGGATGCCAGCGAGCAACAGCATATCGACCAACTGATGATCGATGCCGACGGCACCGAGGGCAAGGCCAATTTGGGCGCCAATGCTATTTTAGCGGTGTCGCTGGCAGCTGCTAAAGCCGTGGCTATCGAGAAGAACATCCCGCTGTACCAACATATTGCCGAACTCAATGGCACCGCGGGCCAGTACAGCATGCCGGTGCCGATGATGAATATTATCAACGGTGGCGAGCACGCCGACAACAATGTCGATATTCAAGAATTTATGGTACAGCCGGTCGGGGCCAAAACCTTCTCCGAGGGATTGCGTATGGGTGCGGAAATTTTTCACGCCCTAAAGAGCGTGCTGAAGTCGAAGGGCCTTAGCACTGCGGTCGGTGACGAAGGTGGTTTTGCCCCCAACCTGTCATCCAACGCCGAGGCGTTGGCAGTGATAAAAGTCGCCGTGGCTGAGGCCGGTTATAGCTTGGGTGACGATGTGACCCTCGCGCTGGACTGCGCTGCCTCTGAATTTTATAAGAATGGTCAATACGACCTGGCCGGTGAAGGCAAGGTATTTAGCAGTGAGGGTTTTAGTGATTATTTAGCGCAGCTGTGTAATGACTACCCGATTATTTCCATTGAAGACGGACTCGATGAGTCGGACTGGGACGGTTGGAAATACCAGACCGATATTTTGGGTGAAAAAATTCAGCTGGTTGGGGACGACCTATTTGTCACCAATACGAAAATTTTGCAAAAGGGTATCGAGCTGGGCGTGGGCAATGCTATTTTGATCAAATTCAACCAGATCGGCACGCTTAGCGAAACCTTGCAGGCCATTAAAATGGCCAAAGCAGCGGGCTACGGGGTAGTGATATCACACCGCTCTGGGGAGACCGAAGATACTACCATCGCCGATTTAGCCGTGGGCACCGCCGCTGGACAGATTAAAACGGGCTCACTGTGTCGCTCCGATCGGGTTGCTAAGTATAACCGCCTGCTGCGAATTGAAGCCGAGTTGGCGGCTGCTGCGCCCTACCGCGGGCGCGACGAATTTGCCGCAATTTAGGTTTAATCAGAGTATAGCGCTACACTGATCTGGTGG
>JBLHLU010000271.1:0-5507 GCA_047623385.1 Paraglaciecola psychrophila | reverse complement strand
GATCTATCACTGGTTGGCCAGCCTAGGTTATAAACATCGAGATCTATTCGCAGGTGTTCGATTAATCTTCTATCGTCTTATATATTTGAGGCTGGTGGCGCATCATAGTGAGGCAGTGAGAAAAAATTTGATTCGTTACCATCTTATCGAAGCTGTTGTGCGGGTTTTGAATCGGTTTGGTGTAAGTTATGCCAGCGGCTGTTTACCTAAAATAGAAAAATGCCATAGTTGTTGAATAACCGACTGAGGGTGCTGATTTCCTACTTATTTCCTATTTATTTTAGACACAATGCGGGTGTGTTCACTATTTTACTACTCATGCTTAGCAGCCTTTTTACGCTGTACAACAGTGGCATTCCACAATTCTTAAGGTTACGGTTTCAGGCGTTTTTGTAGTGTCTTTGTGCCGTCAAATTTTTTAGTTGAGTGGTTTTTTAGACCTAAGTTATGCACTATAAAAACACTACTTGTAAGCAGCTATACCTGCAAGTAGCTACACCTGCAAGTAGCTACACCTGTAAAAAATCATGCCTGCACTGAACTAGGGTGCAACTGCGTCGGCGTAATAGATGTCTAGCATAACTTGTTATGGTATCTCGGTCAGTAAAGCGACGGCTGTCATTTTCCTTGTAAAAACTCACCATAGTGGCTAAAAAATGGATCCGATACCTATTCTCATCATCGAGGATGATACCGTGCTGAATTCGCAGTTAGGCGAATTACTCCTCGGCCAAGGCTACAAAGTTGATCAATGTTATGACGGTGATAGCGGCTTGTTGATGGCCGCCAAGGCACTGCATCATCTTATTATACTGGATGTGATGCTGCCAAAACGTGATGGTTATTCCCTACTCAAAATTTTGCGAAAAAGCTGCCAAACCCCGGTCATTATGGTAACGGCCAAAGGGGCTGAGGAGGAGCGGATAAAGGGTTTTAGTCATGGTGTTGACGACTATTTAGCAAAGCCTTTTAACAGCACTGAGTTGTTGCTGAGGATCGAGGCCATTTTGCGCCGCTGTCAGTTGGAGTCGCCGCCGTCGACACCAATCAGTTACCGTCGATGGTCTACACATTGATCGTACTGCACGTTCTGTTAGCGCCAATGGACAGGTGTTAGAGTTGACACCTACTCAGTTCAAGTTGTTATGGACCTTGTTATTACATCGCGGGGAGGTGCTCAGCAAAGCGTTCCTCTATCAGACCGTGTTGAATCGCAACTTCGGCATCCATGACCGCAGCCTCGATATGCACTTAAGTAGAGTGCGGCGAATGCTGATAGCGGCACAGTAGCGCGGCGAGCGTTTACTTGCGGTACACGGTCAGGGGTATTGCTTAGAATGAGTCGCCGCCTGTTCTGGAAGTTATGTCTTATTATTACCGTGGGTACAATCACGTTATTTTATGCAATCAACGTGCTGACAAATCGTGCAGAAACGGGCATGAGCTTTATTAGCACTGAGCACCGCGAACAAATACTGCTCTGGGGCGGTGAGGCGGAGCGACTCTATATCGCCGGCGACGAAGATGCGCTGGGACTATGGCTTGAGCAGCTACAAACCGTTGAAAACACCTGGGCAGCGGTGATCGAGTCAAATTTACGTGGTGTTGGCGGCAGTAAGCTAACTGAACGTTTTTATCGTGGTTTTACTCTCGGCCGGTATGTGGACTGGAAGATCCATCTCTACTTTGAAGACAACCCCCTTATCGAAGTGCCCTTTGCTGATCGACACAGCCACTTTGTTATTTTGTTACCTGCGCGTATGCGCCCGGGTTTGTATTGGGGTTACACCAGTGTCGCCTTACAAATTATTCTGCCGATGATTTTGTTAGCTATGCTATCAATTGTTTTATATCGACATATTATGCAGCCTCTACGGCAGCTACAGCGAGCAACAGGGGAGTTCACGCGGGGCAATCTCGAGGTGCGGGTAGGCCAGCTGCTGGGTAGTCGAAGTGACGAGATGACCGAGCTTGTGGGTACTTTTGACTTAATGGCAGAGCGCATTGGCGAGTTGATTATCAGTCAGCGGCAACTGATTTCCGATCTTTCCCACGAATTACGGACGCCGTTGACGCGCTTGGACATGGCGATAGCGGCCATGAACCACGACAGTGGTAATAGCGTGGCGATCGAGCGCGTTAACAACGAGTCGAAACAGATCCGCAAGTTAGTCGACGATACGCTGACATTGGCGTGGCTTAATAACGAACGACCGCAGCTACAGCAAGAACCCTTAGATCTGGTGGATTTACTCGACGTATTGATCGAAGATGCGCGCTTTGAGTTTCCAGATCGGTGTATCCACACTCAGCTACCCGATTGCGCGCCGCTACAAAACAGTAATCATCGGGCGCTAGGGCAGGCGCTGGAAAATATTATCCGCAACGGACTGCGCTACACCCCTGCTGGCAAGAGTGTATTTGTTAGTTTAGACAGGACCGCGGATCTTTTTAGCATTGTCATCCGCGATGAGGGGCCCGGTGTTGATATTGAGAATCTGGAGACGATTTTCCAGCCCTTTTTTCGCGAGGACAGTTCTAGGTTGGTTAACTCAAGTGGTTTTGGGCTTGGGCTGGCCTTGGCGCGGCGGCAAATCGAAGCCATCGGCGGCAGTGTCAGTGCTAACAATAGAGCCGCCGGTGGCTTACAGATGACAGTGATACTAACGCGGTAGTACCTTCATGAGTTGTTCCACAAGGTGTAATAGTGCATCGATAGTTGTAACAATTGTAAAGTCTCTGTTCTTTTTGTTCGTTAATGCGAATAATTCTCATTAACGTCAACATAAACGAGTAACCTTTTCATGTATGCAATTAATCTACCCGTTAGTCCCGCGGTATTAGCGTTAGCCCTCAGTGCCGCGCTCGCAGCCTCTGCTGTGGCGGCGCAAAAGCCACAAGCTCGCAACGATAGCAACACCCTCGAAGTGGTCACTGTGGTCGGCAGCGCCACTAATACGGTTGTTTCGCCGGCAGCGCTAGAACGCTATCAGGCGAATGACCTGGCCGATGTGTTTCGGCTAGCCCCCTCGATTTCAGTCGGTGGCTCTGTCGGCATCGCACAAAATATATATATTCGAGGTCTAGAAGACTCGCTGATTAACGTCACCGTAGACGGAGCGCCGCAAACGTCAACGCTATTTCACCACATCGGCCGGGTGAGTATTGATCCGGAACTGTTACAGCGCGTGGATGTTCAAGCTGGCGCGGGCGAAGCCACTAGCGGCGCCGGTGCCATTGGCGGGGCCATCCGTTTTCAAACAAAGGAGGTGGATGATTTACTGGCCGGCGATGAAATGTTTGGCGGAAAAATTAAGGCGAGTACATTCTCTAATGAGGGTAGTCAGTACAGTGCCACTCTTTATGGTCGATTTACCGACAATATAACAGGCATTGCCTATTTTAAAAATGTCGATAGTAAAAATAATAAAGACGGTGACAGTAACAACATACTAGCTACTGCCGCGGAGCAACGTATGGCATTTTTCAAAATAACCGGTGATATCAGCGAAAATCAAACGCTATCACTAAGCTATTAAACCCGAGACGAAGACGGCGAGTTTAGTGCCAGACCCAATTGGTTTGTGCAAAATGAAGATAGCTTATATTCGAGTGAAGCGGAGCGAAAAACCCTTGTCGCTAACTATAACTGGCAACACAGCGATGTTGTGAATTTCGAAGCCACTGCTTATCAAACCGAATCTTCATTTAGAGGGGGACGCTTCGATTGGTTGGCAGAAATTAGCACCGTTGGCTTCGATATTCGCAATACCAGTGCGTTTGGCATACACAGTTTTATTTATGGCCTAGACTACCGCGATGATCAAGTAGAGAGTGGCTATGCTACCCCAAAGCCAGAGGAGGATCACGCCGAAGAAGGCAGTGTGTTAGGGGCCTATGCTCAAGTACACACTCAGCTTTCAGATGACTTGCTGCTAAGTTACGGCCTTCGTTATGATGATTATAAGTATCAACAAAAGATTCTTCTAGACAATTATTACGGCGATCCGATCACCGGTGAAGCAGCCAAAATCGATGATGCTGAAGTCAGCGTCAATGCGGGCTTGGAATACCGTATTACCGAGCAATGGACTTTCGGTTTGGGTTATGCCGAGGCTGCTCGGGGCAAAGAAATTGGTGATGGCTTTACGCTTGATGGTTATCTCTATGATAGATCAGACGCGGCTGTGGTTGATCCAGGGCTGCGTGCAGAGACCGTATCCAATATCGAGTCTTCACTACAGTACAGTCGCAATAAACTGGAGGTGAAGCTGGCGGTGTTCAGATCGGAAATTGATAATGCCATTTTTGAACGTCTCTACGGCAATTCGCTCTATGAGAATATCGGCACCGTCGAAACGACTGGATTTGAGCTGGACCTAGCCTACCAGTGGGAAACACTAGAAGTGTTTTTGGGTTTCTCTAGCACAGATTCTGAGCTCGATCCAGCGTCCGGCCTGTATACCTCAGAATTTGATTCCATCGCTCTCAACGGTTACGAATTTATTGGTTTGGGTAACTCCCGCGGCGATAGCTGGAATTTGGGACTAAATTACTCGGCTCAGCCCGATCTAGTTATGGGGTTTAATGTCTCCCATGTTGAAAGCATAACCATCGACTCACTGCAACAAGACAAGGACCTAGGTTTTATTCCTGCGCTCTATTCTTTGCGCAAGCCATCTTATACGGTGGTGGACGTTTTTGCCGAGTGGCGCGCCAGCGACAGCCTTACCTTCAGCCTTGCGGTTAGCAACTTGTTTGACAAGCTTTATCGAGATCACTCAAGTGTGGGTGATTTCAGCGCCGTAGCTGGATACGAGAAAGTTATCGGGCCTTGGGAAACCGGTCGAGATGTCAGAGTGTCAGCATCCTACAACTTCTAGAATATAGCCGGTACTGCACAATGCGTCACCTCGCAGTATCGGATCTTTGCTTCGCAGATAAGTCTAAGGTTGCCGATGAAATCTAAGTTACGCGTTTTGTGGATGCGATTACATGCCTATATAGCCTGTTTTTTCCTTCCAGCGGCGATGCTCTATGCATTAACAGGTGGTCTTTATCTGTTAGGCATCGAGGGTAGCGTTCGACAGGAATACCACTACCAACTTGAGCTCGAAGCTGGCTGGCCGAAAGATCAAATGGTTGCCGAGAAAATTGTTACTGCAGAAATGTGTCGACAGGGGCACTGTACAGGGCTACCTGAAGACTACTACCTCTGGGAGGGGAAACACGATTGGTACGGGTTTAAGCGTGAAGTATTGCTAATACCTGAAGCCGACGGGCAGGTGACACTGGAGATACGAGAGCATGACCTATGGCACCAGTTACTGCTCATTCACAAAGGCCACGCTGGAAAATTTCTTAAAGTATTTGCAATTCTCTGGGGCATAAGCCTACTTTTTAGTTTGGTCAGCGGCGTCGTGTTGGCGCTTAATATGCCAAAAATAAAGCGTATGTCTATGGCCTCGCTAGTGGCCGGGTCGATAGTGCTGTTAGCTGCCTTTACT
>JBLHLU010000270.1:0-5514 GCA_047623385.1 Paraglaciecola psychrophila | reverse complement strand
CAGTGTAGTCGCCGTGAGTTGGGCCATTCACAGCGCTCAGGTGGTTAAAATCCTGCGCTATGTCTGCACCCTGCGCTAGCGGCGAGGGGCGACAAAGGGCAGCGTGCTAGACAGGCCGCCGTCGACGGCAATGGCTTGGCCATTGACGTAGGAGGCCTCATCACTGGCTAAAAACAGCGCCATATTGGCTATTTCCACGGGGTTACCATAGCGTGCGGTGGGGTTTAACTGGCCGATTTTGTCCTCTCGGCCGCGACTTCTGGCGCCGTCAAAAATAGGTTGCGTCATACCGGTCTCGATTAGGCCGGGGCAGATCGCATTAAAGCGCACGCCGCTGCCGTAAAATTGGTTAGCGGAGGTCTGTACCAAGCTGATGACCCCGGCCTTACTGGCGCTATAGGGCGCGCCGCCGGCGTTAGCTCGTAGTCCCGCCACTGATGCAGTGCATACAATCGAGCCTTTCCCCTGACTGACCATCGCTGGCGCACCGTGTTTTATCGCCAAAAATGGCCCGATTAGATTAACCCGTAGTACCTGTTCCCACAGCGCTACATCTTGCTCAACCAAGGGCACCGCGCCACCGGAAATACCCGCATTGGCGTAGATAATATCGAGCTTGCCGCAATCGCGGATAGTTTGTTCGATATAGGCTTTAACGGCTTCTTCATCACTGACATCGGCGCATAGCGTTTGACAGCTCGCTCCGGTGGCCGCAATAGCGGCTGCAGTGCCTTCGAGGCCCTCGGCAGACAAGTCGACTGCCATGACTTGCGCGCCTTCAGCGGCAAAAAGAGTAGCACTGGCGCGACCAATGCCGCTGCCGGCACCGGTAACGATGGCTACTTTGCCGGCGAGTCTGCCGGTATTTTGAATGTTATTCATTATTTTTTCTCCGCTGTTGTTGGGTCAATATAATGTGATTGCCGCTGGTGTGGGGTTGAGTGATAGCCATTATCCGGGCGAAAAAAAACCGCGCTAGGCGCGGTTTTTTTGCTGTTGCAATCTTAATCTCGATCGGCAACGTCAGTAAAGTCACGGGCCGCTGGGCCAGTGTAAAGCTGTCTTGGACGACCAATCTTGTAGGGGTTACTGATCATTTCATTCCAGTGTGCTATCCAGCCGGGCGTTCTGCCGAGGGCGAAGATAACTGTAAACATACTGGTGGGAATGCCCATCGCCTTGAGAATAATACCCGAGTAAAAATCGACATTGGGGTACAGCTTCTTCTCGATAAAGTATTCGTCCTCCAGTGCGATCTGCTCCAGACGTTTGGCAATAGCCAGCAGAGGGTCATTTTCCAGTCCCAGCTCACCCAATACTTGATCGGCTTTCTCTTTCATAACTCGCGCACGCGGGTCGAAGTTTTTATAGACACGGTGGCCAAAACCCATCAGTTTAAAGGGGTCTTTTTTGTCTTTAGCTTTGGCAACAAATTCATCAATGCGTGATACGTCGCCAATATCAGCGAGCATATCTAATACTGCTTCATTGGCGCCGCCGTGAGATGGGCCCCACAGTGCGGTGATGCCGGCAGAAATACAGGCGAAGGGATTAGAGCCGGTAGAGCCCGCTAGGCGCACGGTTGAGGTCGAAGCATTTTGCTCGTGGTCGGCGTGCAGCAAAAAGATGGTGTCCATCGCCTTGGCTAGAGTAGGGCTGACTTTATAGTCTTCACAGGGCGTACTGAACATCATATGCAAAAAGTTTTCTGCGTAGTCCAGATCGTTGCGAGGATAAATAAACGGTTCGCCAATAGAATATTTATAGGCCATAGCAGCCAGTGTCGGCATTTTCGCAATCAGCCGGGTGGCTGATATATTGCGATGCTGTTCATTAGTGATATCCAAGGAGTCATGATAGAACGCAGACAGAGCACCAACAACACCGCACATAATGGCCATTGGGTGGGCGTCGCGGCGAAACCCTTTAAAGAAGTTGTTCATCTGATCGTGAACCATAGTGTGGTGGGTCACGGTTTCAACATAAGTCGCTTTTTCTTCAGCGGTGGGTAATTCACCGTGCCACAACAGCCAGCAAACCTCCAAAAAGTCAGAGTTTTCTGCCAGTTGATCAATAGGGTAGCCGGCATGCAGAAGAATGCCCTTGGCGCCATCTATGTAAGTAATTTTGGATTCGCAGGAGGCAGTGGAAACAAAACCGGGGTCATAGGTGAACATGCCTTTTGCAGTTAACGCGCCTACGTCGATTACGTCGGGACCTAAAGTACCGGAGTAAATGGGTAGATCTACGGCGTCTTGACCCTCAAGGCTCAGTGTCGCTTTTTTGTCTGACATGTAATGCTCCTAACATTTGTAGTATTTCAAATTTGCGATGGTGTCGCTCGAGACGCATTGTTAGCTAATATGCACTGTGCGCGGGTGCCAACTATAGAGTTTTAGTATATTTTGTCAATGGTCGATTTAGCGTCGAGATGGGCTAACCAGTGCCATAAACAAACAAGATCACCGCAGCTGTGCGGGCGCGCTCAATAGCGCCTTCTTTCAATTTTACTGTCTGCTGCAGTGCGGCGGCGGTTTAATTGCAATAGATTGCCGTCAAGATTGTATTTTAGTTGTGTTATGCCTATAATTCGGCGCGACTCAGGTTGAGGTAAGTCTCTTACTGGCTTAGCTTTTTTCCTAATTTAACCACTTTTCCCGGCCTTTGCGCTGTCTGCAGCAACCGCCACCGAGAAAGTGTTATACGCAACGGGTTTTTACTGATTTTTAACTGCCGGCTGTCTGTGTCTTAGCAGCGGGCCCAACAAGTGTGATAAAACCGTGAACGATAAACGACCTGTAAATATGGATTTCGGCACCATTCATATGCCGCTCCCAGCCCTGGCCTCGATTACACACCGCATTACCGGTATGTTGCTTGTCGCTGGAACCGCCGTTCTGCTCTACATGCTGGACGAATCTTTGGCCAGCGAAGCGCAATTTGACGCGATTAAAAATATGGCCAGCTCGGTGATCTTTAAATCGATAGTCTTCGTAGTATTAGCAGGGCTTATCTATCACACGGTGTTGGGCGTTAAGCATCTAATCATGGATTTAGGCTACGGTGAAACGTTAGAGGGGGGCATGATCGGTACCAAAATAAGTGTTGCCGTGTCGGCAATATTGATCGTATTGATGGGAGTTTGGATATGGTAACTTCGGTAACGAACCTCGGGCGTAGCGGACTTTCCGACTGGCTCATTCAGCGGGTCACGGCGATAGTGCTGCTGGCCTATATCGTATTTTTGCTGATCGTAATGGCGGATAGTTCGCTGGATTACGCTCAGTGGCAGCAGCTCTTTGCGCAAACTTGGGTGCGAATATTCAGTGTTGCTGCGCTGTTGTCGATCGTGATGCACGCCTGGGTAGGTATCTGGTGTGTCGCTACCGACTATTTCACCCCTTATGTGCTCAATTTAAAATTGGGGCCTTTCTTTGGCTCTATAGCAACCATCCTACGTCTATCGTTTCTGGCTGCCAGCGCGATTGTACTGTTTATATATGTTGTCTGGGGCATCCAGATTCTGTGGAGTTGATCAATTATGACTACTATTAGAACTATTTCGTTTGACGGCGTTATCATCGGTGGCGGTGGCGCAGGTATGCGCGCGGCGCTGCAATTGTCACAGTCCGGTTATAAGACCGCGGTTATCAGTAAAGTCTTTCCAACCCGTTCGCACACCGTCTCAGCACAGGGCGGTATTACCTGCGCAATAGCCTCCAATGATCCTAATGATGATTGGCGTTGGCACATGTATGACACCGTTAAGGGGTCTGATTACATCGGTGACCAAGAAGCGATCGAGTATATGTGCAGTGTCGGCCCAGAGGCGGTCTACGAACTGGATCATATGGGCATGCCTTTTTCGCGCACGGAAGAGGGACGTATTTATCAGCGGCCCTTTGGCGGTCAGTCAAAAGGTCCCGGTGACGCTACTCAGGCAGCACGTACCTGCGCTGCTGCCGACCGTACCGGTCACGCCTTATTGCATACCCTGTACCAGGGTAATATGAAGAACAAGACGGTATTTTTTAACGAGTGGTATGCCACTGATTTGGTAAAAAATGAGGACGGAGACGTCACTGGTTGCATTGCAATTTGCATTGAGACTGGCGAAGTTGTGCACATTAAATCCAAAGCTACGGTACTGGCGACAGGTGGTGCGGGGCGCATTTATGCCTCCACCACTAATGCGCACATCAATACCGGTGACGGTATTGGTATGGCGTTGCGGGCCGGCGTTCCGGTTCAAGATATAGAAATGTGGCAGTTTCACCCCACGGGTATTGCTGGTGCAGGTACTCTAGTTACAGAGGGTTGCCGTGGCGAGGGCGGCTATCTAATCAATAAAGATGGCGAGCGCTTTATGGAGCGTTATGCGCCCAATGCTAAAGATCTGGCAGGCCGAGACGTGGTTGCCCGATCGATGACACTGGAAATTTTAGAGGGACGTGGCTGTGGTCCCAATGGCGATCATGTGTTTTTGAAGCTGGATCACTTGGGTGAAGAGGTGCTGGAAAGTCGTCTGCCAGGTATTTTGGAACTCTCTCGGACATTTGCCCACGTCGACCCGATCAAAGAGCCCATTCCGGTGGTACCAACGTGCCATTATATGATGGGTGGTGTTCCAACAAATGTTGATGGGCAGGCTATTACAGTCGATGCCGAGGGCAATGACCAGATTATTCCGGGCTTGTATGCCTGTGGCGAAGTGGCTTGTGTTTCTGTTCACGGCGCCAATCGCTTGGGCGGTAACTCGCTACTTGATTTGGTCGTTTTTGGTCGGGCATCCGGCCTGCATATTGAAAAGTCACTGCGCGAAGGCATCAATATGAAGGACGCGACCGATGCGGCTATTGAAAAAGCCGCCTCGCGTCTGACCAAACTGAACAACACCTCAGGCGGTGAGAATGTTGCCGAGTTGCGTAAAGAGCTGCAGACAATTATGCAAAATTACTTCGGCGTATTTCGTCGTGGCGATTTTATGCAAGACGGCATTAAGAAGCTGGCTGCATTGCGTCCGCGGATTGAAAATGCTCAGCTTGAAGACAAAAGTAATGTCTACAATACAGCCCGTATCGAAGTGCTGGAATTGCATAATTTACTGGAAGTGGCCGAGGCAACTGCGATTGCCGCCGAAGAGCGTAAGGAGAGCCGCGGTGCGCATGCACGGGAAGACTTTGATACTCGCGATGATGAAAATTGGTTGTGTCACTCGATATATTTTCCTGAAGATAAGCGCGTCGGCAAGCGGGCGGTGAATTTCACGCCTAAAACCGTCCCTACATTTGAACCCATGGCACGGACCTACTAAGCGTAGGTCAATTTACGTCGAGACAATGGTACCCAAGGGGAGAGACCACAATGTTAAATGTAAGCCTTTATCGTTATAACCCGGAGACAGACGCCGAGCCCTATATGCAGGATGTTGAATTCGACACCGGCGGCAGGGATTTGATGGTGCTGGATGTACTGGAGCAGATCAAAGGAACGGATACGACGATTAGTTACCGA
>JBLHLU010000269.1:0-5575 GCA_047623385.1 Paraglaciecola psychrophila | reverse complement strand
GGATATTACCGAACGCATCGTTGATGTTGTTAGTAAACCCACTGCTTATCAAGAAAAGTCCGATGCTGCTCCCGCGAGCTTTTGGCAGCGGCTACGCCGGCTTATTGGTGCTAATTAAACGGCTGTGCCCGGTTGCCAGTCCGGGCACAGCCGCCTCTTCTAGAGTGCCTTAATTGTGATTATTTGTTCATTGAGCCGATTCAACGCCCCCTGCTGAACACTCTGTTTTTCACGCTCTTTGACAATGACTTCCGGTGGCGCCTTGTCGATAAAAGTGGGGTTGCTTAACTTGCCGGTGATACGTGCCAGGTCTTTGCTGATCTTGTCGATTTCTTTGCTAAGCCGAGCGAGCTCCGCTTGTTTATCGATCAACCCAGCCATCGGGACCAGAATTTCCATATCCCCCACCAGTGCCGTCGCCGACATCGGAGCGGTATCGGTGGGCTGCAGCCACTGCACGGATTCGAGTTTGGCCAGTGTTTGCAAGAAGGGTTTATTGCTATCAAGACGACGACGGTCTTGCTCATCGCCGTTACTAATCAGCACCGGAATACTCTTGGCCGGTGAAATGTTCATTTCACCGCGAATATTGCGTATGCCAACAATAACCTCTTTTAACCAGCCGATGTCAGCCTCGGCGGCGCGGTCTATTTGACTGGGGTCTTCCTGAGGATAGGCTTGCAACATAACAGTGTCGCCGTTGTTGCCGGTTAACAGGGCTACCCGCTGCCAGATCTCTTCGGTGATAAAAGGCATAAAGGGGTGCAGCAGTCGCAGTGTTTGTTCCAACACTCGAATCAAGGTGCGGCGGGTGCCCTTTTTCAATGCCTCGCTGGCATTGTCGTCCCACAGTACCGGTTTTGATAATTCCAGATACCAGTCGCAGTACTCATTCCAAATAAATTCGTACAGCGATTGTGATGCTAGGTCAAAGCGATACTGGTCCAGCGATTTGGCGACCTCGGCGGCGGTGTGCTGAAAGCGCGATAGTATCCACCGATCCGCTAGGCTTAATTCATAGTCGACCTGCTCTGAGTGTTGTTGCCCACAGTCGTACTGCTCGGTATTCATCAGTACATAGCGGGCCGCGTTCCATATTTTATTGCAAAAATTGCGGTAGCCTTCGATCCGGCCCATATCAAACTTGATATCGCGTCCAGTGGAGGCCAGTGAATAATAGGTGAAACGTAAGGCGTCGGTACCGTAAGCGGCGAGTCCCTCTGGGAATTGCTTGCGAGTCGCTTTTTCAATTTTCTTGGCTAGTTGCGGCTGCATCATGCCACTGGTGCGTTTTGTCACCAGCGTTTCCAGGTCAATGCCATCGATAAGGTCTATCGGGTCAAGCACATTACCTTTGCTCTTCGACATTTTTTGACCCTCGCCGTCGCGCACCAAGCCGTGAATATAAACTTGTTTAAAGGGTATTTCTTGACGAAAATGCAGGCTCATCATAATCATTCTGGCCACCCAGAAGAAAATGATGTCGAAGCCAGTAACCAAAACGCTGGTGGGGTGAAACGTTTTTAGCTCTGGCGTTTCTTCGGGCCAACCCAAGGTTGAGAATGTCCACAGCGCTGAGGAGAACCAGGTGTCGAGTACATCGTTGTCTTGACGCAGTGCTCGGTCATCGAGATTGTTACTGCGGCGAACATCCGCTTCGTCGCGGCCGACATAGACGTTGCCCTGCTCATCGTACCAAGCGGGTATGCGGTGTCCCCACCATAGTTGTCGGGAGATACACCAGTCCTGAATGTCGCGCATCCATGAGAAATACATGTTTTCGTACTGTTTTGGAACAAATTCTATATCGCCGTTTTCGACCGCTTCGATAGCCGGTTTAGCCAGGGTTTTCGCATCGACGTACCATTGTTCGGTTAAATACGGTTCGATCACCGCGCCGGTGCGCTCACCTCTCGGCACCTTCAGTGTATGCGCCTCGACTTTATCTAACAGCCCCAGTGCATCCATGTCGGCAATCACCTGCCTGCGGGCTTCAACACAGCTTAAGCCGCGGTAGGCGGTCGGCACATTGTCGTTCATGGTGGCGCTGTCGGTTAAAATGTTAATCATTTCTAACTGGTGACGTTTGCCCATCTCGTAATCGTTAAAGTCGTGGGCCGGGGTGATTTTCACGCAACCCGTGCCAAAATCTCTATCGACATAGTCGTCGGCGATAATGTTGATTTCGCGATTGCTCAGTGGCAATAGAATTTTTTCGCCGACGAGTTTTTGGTAGCGCTCATCCTCAGGGTTTACTGCAACAGCAGTATCGCCCAGCAGTGTCTCAGGGCGGGTGGTAGCGACCACTAAATAGCCGTCACCGCTGGCTAGTGGGTAGCGAAAGTGCCATAGCGACCCGGATTCTTCTTCGGAGTTGACCTCTAGGTCGGATACCGCGGTAGCCAAAGTTGGGTCCCAATTGACCAGTCGTGTGCCGCGGTAGATTAAGCCTTGCTGGTGCAGCCGAATAAACACTTCCTGTACGGCGCTGGATAGCCCCGGATCCATAGTGAAGCGCTCCCGAGACCAGTCAGTGGATGCGCCCATTCTGCGCAACTGTTGCGTGATGGTACCGCCGCTTTGTTCTTTCCACTGCCAGACTTTTTCAATAAACTTTTCTCTACCGAGTTCTTTGCGACTGGTTTGCTGTGCCTCCAGCTGACGTTCGACCACCATTTGGGTGGCGATACCGGCGTGATCGGTGCCAATTTGCCACAGCGTGTTATCGCCTTTCATACGATGGTAGCGAATTAGCACATCCATGATGGATTCTTGAAAACCGTGACCCATATGTAAGCTACCGGTCACATTTGGTGGCGGAATCATAATGCAGTAGGGCTCGCCTTCACCGCTGGGCGAAAAATAACCACGCTGTTCCCACTGTTGGTACCACTTGGTTTCGATGTCGGCGGGTTGAAATGTTTTGTCCATAGGGCTTATTTCTTTCACTTGGCTTGTTGACGGTGATTAATAGCAGCGCTTTGATTACTGTTCTGGGCGCTGGGGCAGGGCGCAGTATACCGCTATTCACCCGCGGCAGAACATGGGCAAAGAGTTTTCAGCTAAGGATTTAAATGCTTTTGTGCTAGATCTTGAAGAATGTCTGGGTGCAGTTCAGATAGCCGACTGCGCAGACGGTCTTCGATAAGCGGAATGAACTCATCGACCAATTCTTGAATGAGAAAGACGATGTCTGGCGGCACTGCTTTGCCGGCGCTAGGCTGGTTGTGATCAAGGCTGTTGCCAGATGCCGCAGCCGTTGACGCGGTGGCATAAGTGACATCAGCAGCCAGCGGCATTGAGTCATTTGCCTCGACTGATGATACGCTGGCGGGCTGCGGGTTAAATATCGGGTCGAGATTGAACACTCCGTCAGCTATGTCTCGCTGGGCTGTAACCACATCGTCGAGAATGGGTATGTTGATATCCAGCTCCCGGTCCAAATCTAACTCTCGATCCAAGTCTAGCTCTAGGTCTAGGTCTAAGTCTAAGTCTAAGTCTAGGCTTTTGTTCTGGTCCAGCTCTTGGTTCAAACCTTGGTCCAATTCTAGCCCACGATCTTGGTCTACACCGTCACTGTGGCTAAGTCCGTCACTGGCTCCCGGATTAGTGGCGCGACCGCCAAGATCGTCGTCTAGATGCTCGAATTCAAAGTGCTGGTCGCTGCCGATATCGGTAGGGTCGACTAAAAGACCTTTTATCGATTGTAGTTCATCCAGTAAATCAGTTTTTAATACTCTCGGTTTGTCATCGCTGCTGCTCACGAGGTACTCCGCAATTGATGGGACTTTAGGGGGTAGCCTCGGTCGCGGTAAAAACGGTAGTTCTCACGAGTTGAGGCGGTGACGGCTGGGTCTTTGATTACAATTTCTGAAACGCGTTTAAAGCGGCTAAAAAATTCTGGCACAGTGCTGGATAAGTTGACCAAGAGGTCATTGTGAGTATTTTCGCCATCGCCACAACCGAGCAATACCTGACTATCGCCCGCTGTTTGCTCAGCGCTATGGGGTATAAAACTCGAACTTTTATAAGACCACAGCAGCTGGTCGATTATTTCAATCTGCTGAGGTTGATCGCCGTGGATGTAGATGTGGTGACCTAGGCGAAAGGCTTTTTCTACTAGTCGGCAGGCGAACAAATAACGCTGTTGCACCGCCTCGTCTGGCAGTATATAAAAATCAATATTTGTCATAGTACTTATACGATCCAACAGCGATTACCGGGCTTTGATTAACGTTACTTTTTTTCGCTTTGGCCAATGAGATAGTTTGTTAGCAGTCCGACCGGCCGTCCAGTTGCACCTTTGCTGGCGCCACCTAACCAGGCGGTACCGGCAATATCCAGGTGCGCCCAGCGCATATTTTTCGCGAAGCGGGAAAGAAAACAAGCCGCAGTAATACTGCCACCGCCGGCTCCACCGATATTGGCCATGTCGGCAAAGTTGCTGTGCAATTGACTTTGGTAGTCGTCCCACAGCGGCATATGCCAGGCCCGATCGCCGACCGCTTTACCGCATTCAAGTAGTGTTTCAGCGAAGTCATCGCTATTACTGTAAAGCGCCGAGGCATGTTTGCCCAGAGCGACAACGCAGGCGCCGGTCAAGGTAGCAACATCAATTACCGACTGCGGTTTAAATCGTTCGGTGTAGGTCAGCGCGTCACACAACACTAATCGACCTTCGGCGTCGGTGTTTAATATTTCAATAGTCTGTCCAGACATACTGGTGACCACATCACCGGGTTTGGTGGCATTGCTGCTGGGCATATTCTCCGCAGCGGCGATAACGGCAACGACATTAATGGGCAGGTTTAATTCGGCGATAGCTCGCATGGTGCCAATAACACTGGCGGCGCCGCACATGTCGTACTTCATCTCGTCCATGGCGCCGCCGGGTTTGAGGCTGATGCCACCGGTGTCGAAGGTAATCCCCTTGCCGACTAGGGCGTGAGGTTTGGCGGTCTTGCTTGCGCCCTGATAGTTAATTATGATCAATTTTGCCGGTTGATCGGTGCCAGCGGTAACCGAGAGCAGCGAATGCATTCCCAACTCACGCATTTTTTTCTCTTCTACTACCGAGGTGGTCAGGGTTTTATACTTACCGGCTAAAGCTTTCGACTGGCTTGCCAAGTAGCTAGGTGTGCAGATATTGCCCGGCAGGTCACCGAGGTCTCTGGCCACATTCATGCCCTGTGCAATAGCCTCTCCCTGGTTCGCGGCTGTGCGCAATGCCTGCGTAGGGGTAATATTGAGGGTGAGTTTCTTTAGCTTGCTGGCGGCTTTGGGTTTTGACAGCGTGTGGCTGTAGCGATAGGTTAGCAAGCCAGCGCTGATGGCTAGTTGCCGTACCATCCAAGCGCGATCTCGACCGATGACACTCAGTTCGTCGATAAGCAGGTGTGCAGTGGCAATCGATTGGGTATCGAGCTGTTTCAAAACCTGATCAAGCAACGCGTTGTAGTCGGGTTCGCTGAGTTCTTTACCGTCTCCCGCCGCAACTAACAATACCCGTTCAGCCTTTAGCTGATCGACCGCAGGCAACAATACGCTGCTGCCGACGGCTGCTCGAATATCACCG
>JBLHLU010000268.1:0-5599 GCA_047623385.1 Paraglaciecola psychrophila | reverse complement strand
AGCAAGAGCCCAAGTGACAGGGTGTGAGTAGGGTGAATTGAAGGCATCATTACGCTGACTTTCGCCCTCCATTCCAGACCTTGGGCCGCGACTTATTGGCGCGACTCATCACCTGTTGCGGATTAATTTTATCCGGCACCACATCTAAAATTCTAAGCGCCTCACCAATCACCCGCCCAAATACCGGCGCTGCTGCTTCGCCGCCGTGATAATTGTCGAGATCGGGTTCGTCGATCATCACCACCACCACCAGCCGTGGGTCACTGGCCGGCGCTAAACCGGCAAACACAGCGGTGTAACGATCGTCTAAGTAACCGCTGCCACCGACCTTATGACTGGTGCCGGTTTTCCCGGCGACCGTATATGAAGCGGTGCGAGCAGCCGTTGCCGTGCCCCCGGGCAGGGTAACGGTTTTCATCATAGCCACCACTTGCCGGTTAATTTTTTCACTTATCACCCGCGTGGCCGGTAGCAACTGCTCAGCATTATCATCATTGCGCAGCAACACCGCCGGGCGCAGCAAGCCGTTGTTGGCAAATACTGAATAGGCCTGAGCCAACTGCAGCGAAGTCACTGTCAAGCCGTGCCCAAAGGCAAAATTAACCCGCTCGATCGGCAGCCAGTTGGGCCGATTAGGCAGTAGTCCGGCGCTCTCGCCAGGGAACCCACTACCGGTACTGACACCCAAACCAAAACGACTAAAAACTTCCCACACCTTTTGCTCATCCAAGCTCAGCGCCACTTTACTGGTCGCCACCTGACTGGATTTGGTAATCATTTTTGTCATATCGATAACCCGATAATTCACCGGATCGAGGATCGCCTTACGCCCCACTTTGATATGACCGGGATGGGTGTCAATCAATGTATCGGGCTGATACTTACCTGACTCCAATGCCGCTACCACCGTCAGCGGTTTCATCGTTGACCCCGGCTCAAACATATCGGTCATAGCGCGATTACGCAGGCTCGCCGGTTGCAACTGCCGCCGATTATTGGGATTAAATACCGGTTGGTTGGCCATCGCCAATACTTCGCCGCTGTGCGCGTCTAACATCACAACTGAACCACTCTTAGCATTGACTCTTTGCATCGCGCTCTGTAACTCGCGGTGAGCCAAATACTGCAGCCGCAGGTCGATACTAAGGCTTAAGTCCTTGCCCGCCCGCGCTTCGCTACGCTGGTCAACATCGCGAAAGGTATTACCTTTCAAATCCTTTAATACCCGCTTTTTACCCGCTTGGCCCTGCAGCCATCGATCGTAGGCTAACTCGATACCCTCTTGACCGCGATCGTCAATATTGGTGAAACCGATCAGGTGTGCAGAAACCTCACCAGCGGGATAGTAGCGCTTGTACTCGCGCTGTACATTAACCCCTTCAATACCTAGCGAAGTGATTTTCTTGGCCGCATCCGGGGACAAATGACGGCGCAAATAAACAAAACCGCGATGCACATTACCGAGTATTTTTTGCTCTAGCGTGGCGTAGGGCAACGCTGTTGCAATAGCCAACTCCTGCCAGCGGGCCTCCTGTGCAATCAACTGCTTGGGATTTATCCAGATAGAAGCCACCGGAGTACTTACTGCCAGGGGCTCACCGTTGCGGTCGAGAATCACCCCCCGGTAAGCCGGAATAACCTCAGTGCGCACGGTTCGAGCATCGCCCTGCCCCTGTAAAAAAGCGTGGCCGCGCTCGGTATCTAACACCTGCAACACCAACAATTCCTTCACCAGCAACAGCACCAGCACCGCCAACAGCGCCAACACTAACTTGAAGCGCCAGGGGGAGACCTCTGCGGTGACCGTGTTTAGCGGCTTTTTCATTGTTCCAATACCACGATAGCGCTGGGGTCCGGCGCGTGCATCCGCAGCTTGTCTCTGGCCAGCTGTTCAATACGGTCGTGTGACGCCCAGGTACTCTTTTCTAACAATAGGCGCCCCCACTGCTCCTCCAGCGCCATGGCCATTTTACTCTTTTGCTGCAATTCGCTGAATAACTGGCGGCTTTTATAGGAACTGTAAACTACCGCTATGGCCGAACTGAGCAGAGCGAGCAGCAATAGCAGACACAACAACATAAGACCCCGGGGCGTAGCCGAGCCACCCGCAGCTGGGGAAAAATGGGGCCGTTCTATTTGATCAATCAACGCGTTCATAGGCTTATTATATGAATCTCAACTCAACGACATTTAAAAACAATAATAGCTGTGACCGTTTGCCACAGACATCGTGCACGTCTTGTTATTCGATTAAGCGATCTTCTCGGCCACTCGCATAACGGCACTTCGCGAGCGAACATTTTTCCCCACTTCCTCACTATCGGCTTTAATTGCCTTGCCGATATGTTTTAAACGCCGGTTTAGCTGTTCAACCGTTACCGGCACATTGGCGGGGAAATCGTCTCCGCGCACATGTTTTTTTATAAAGCGCTTCACCTGCCGATCTTCTAAAGAGTGAAAGCTGATAACGACTAACCGCCCCCCCACTTTCAACACATCCAATACCCGATCAAGAAACAGCGTCAAATCGGTCATCTCGTTGTTAATATAAATTCGTATCGCCTGAAAAGATTTGGTCGCCGGGTGTTTACCGCGCTCCCAAGCCGGATGAGCGAGCTTTAGCAACTCGGCCAACTGCACAGTGGTTGTTATCGGACCCTTCTCGCGGGCCGTCACCACAGCATTCGCTAGGCGTTTGGCATAGCGTTCCTCGCCGTACTCCTTGAGCACCTTGGCAATGTCTGCCTCCGCTGCAACCGCCAGCCACTCGGCAGCGCTGACACCGACTTGCGGATTCATACGCATATCCAAGTCGCCATCACGCATAAAACTAAAACCCCGGTCAGCCTGATCGAGCTGCGGAGATGACACGCCGAGATCGAGTAAAATGCCGTCAAAGCTGCCAAATGGCTGTCGATCTATAGCCTCACCTAGATCCGCAAAGGAACCCTGAATAACAGCAAATCGAGAATCCTCCTGTTGTAACTCCAGCCCCACTGCAATCGCTTGTGGGTCTTTATCAATACCAAATAATTGGCCTGCGGCGTCAATTCGGGTCAGTATTTCTCGGCTGTGACCGCCGCGGCCAAAAGTGCCGTCAACATAGACTCCCGCCGGGTCGGTGATTAGTGCATCCACTGCCCCTTGCAGCAGTACGGTTTCATGGCCGGCCATTACAGCGACAACGCTAAGACTTCCGGGGGCATTTCTTCCCCGTCGTCATCGGCAATGGCTAAATACTTAAACCACTCCTGCTCACTCCACAGCTCTAACCGCTTGCCCTGGCCGATCAACATCAGTTTTTTCTCCAAACCGGCGAATTCTCTCAGTGTCGGTGGCAGCAGAATACGCCCGTTAGCTTCATCCACCTCTAACGGTGTGGCAAAGCCCAACAATAGGCGCCTCATCTTGGCAGTTCTGCGATTGGTACTGGGAAGGGTTTCGATAGCCGGCAATAGTTGCTGCCACTGTTGCTGTGGGTAGATCAATAAGCAACACTCTTCGGTATGCGCAGTGACCACAATCTCTCCGCCACACTCAGCCATCAGCGAATCCCGCACTTTCGACGGAATTGCCAGACGCCCCTTGGCATCCATACTGATTGCATTACTACCGAGATACATAATTTGTCACTCTTCCCCACGAGATAGCGTATAAAGACACAAAACAGCACTTTTCTACACTTTTCTACACATTAACAACTATAGAGATTAGCGCTCTATAGATCAAGGCGATAAAACAGCAAAATGTCGCGAAAAGACGGGGAACAGCGGCTATCGTGCCGCCAACTACTACGATAAGCCAAATATGAAAAGAGTGATGCTGATTAAAATCAATAGGGTAACGCGCACAGTTAAAGTGATACATTAACTGCAGACGGCGTCTATCGAGTTTATATTTAGTTTTAGTCGGTACGTCGAAACAGCGGTTGAAATGAACAGCGGGGAATAACTAGGGGCAGCAGGTGACTAACGATACCAGTCTGCGGTCGCCAGCATAGTAATGTTTAAGCAATTACTCAAGAAAAGTTTGCATATCGGATCTATTCAATTGGGATCAGCGGGTTATTGCTGCGAACTCGGCGAAGCTATGATGTCTGCCGCAGCACTGCTAGACTGTTCACTCTTATCACCATAACCGATTCTCACCCTATGATCGCAGCGCCCTATTTCCAACAGCAAGACCAGCAGGTTGTTATCAACCGCCAACAGGCCAGCGACTTTGCCAAAGGGGTTGCCGATGACTTCAACCCGCTGCACGACATTGCCGCCAAACGGTTTTGTGTGCCCGGCGACTTATTGTTTGCGATGGTATTGGCCCAATACGGGGTGACCGCTCACATGCATTTTAATTTTACCGGCATGGTGACCGATGACGTTAGCTTGATACTGCCCAAAGCATCAGAACAGATCACCCTAGCCGATCACAATGACAAAGCCTACCTCACTATCGAGCGCCGCGGTGCCAGCAGCAAAGACCAACAACTCATCGACAGCCTAACCCGTAGCTATGTAGCTTTTTCCGGGCAAACATTTCCCCACGTGTTGGTGCCTTTACTGGCCCAGCACAACACCATGATCAACCCGGATCGGCCAATGGTGATGTATCAAAGTATGTTGATCGAATTAATGAATCTAGACTTTAAAGACGTTCAACTGGAACTCGACAGCGAGCGGACGGTGATGACTGTAGCGGGGAAACGCGGCACCGTCTGCTTAGCTTTTACCCTGCTAAGCAGTGGCGAAGTAGTCGGCCACGGCGAGAAACATATGCTACTGAGCGGCCTGAGGCCCTATGAGCAAGCCGTCATCGACGGCATTGTCGACAATTACAACCAGTGGAAGCGCGACTACCAACCGCGCTAAGGCGGCGGCAACCGCGACAACTCAGAGCGCCAGCAGAACTAACCTACCGCCAACACGATTTTACCGATCACTGTATTGCTCTCCATTAAGCTATGGGCCTCGGCCGCACGCTCAAGGGGAAACTCTGCTGCCATTACCGGCTTTATTTTTCCCGCTGCGATCAGCGGCCAAATATTCGCCTCAAGGCTAGCACCAATACTCGCCTTGGCTTGCGCCGATTGCGGCCTAAGGGTTGACCCAGTCATGGTCAAGCGCTTTAACATCACCGGCATAAAATTGACCTGCACCTGAGGGCCTCTGAGGTAAGCTATGTTGACAATACGCCCCTCCACTGCTGCCACCTGCATATTGCGCTCTATATAATCTCCGCCGACCATATCTAAGATCACATCTGCTCCGTGCCGGTTGCTGAGCGCCATAACCCGCTCGACAAAATCCTCACTGCTATAATCAATCGCTGCATCGGCACCCAAATCGAGACAAGCCCGACACTTCTGCTCGCTGCTGGCGGTGACAAAAACTGTCGCCCCCATGCCCTTGGCCATCTGGATAGCGGTGGTGCCAATGCCACTGCCGCCACCGTGAATAAGTGCGGTATCTCCGACCTGCAAGCGACCGCGATCAAAAAGATTAGCCCATACGGTGAAACATGTTTCCGGCAGCGCCGCTGCCTCGGCCAAACTCAGCCCGGCGGGCTTGGGCAAACATTGCCCCTGGGCAGCCGTTACATATTC
>JBLHLU010000267.1:0-5601 GCA_047623385.1 Paraglaciecola psychrophila | reverse complement strand
CAGCATCCCAAAAGACATTCAATTTTAGGGCGTTGGTACCGCAGGAATTGACCTGAGGAGTGCGGCGGAACACATTATTAATAATATCAAAGACCGTGTTGGTATTTAACATAAGGAGCTGATAAGAGGGGCAACAAAAAGATTTCCCAATAGAGACACCAAAAAAAGCATATACTGTGGTGGAGAAGTGTGGGGAAGACAGCGTTAATACACGCTAGATATACCGCTACATCTCATATCGGAGGCATGAAAGACACGCGAAAGGACAGCGAGAATAGCACTTCATTATTCTCTACAACAAGATTTGCCCCTAATTCAGATAGTAGCGATTATCAAAGCGGGTAAACGAGCCAATATTTAACAAGGAACATAGAATGAGTAAGACACCCGCAAAAGATATCGTCACTACCGCCACTATTGAAGAACAAACAGCTGCTTTTTTAAAGTCTGGTGGCGCGGTTCAGTATGTAGTCAAAGGCGTCAGTGGACAAATCGTTCCTCCCCCGACTAAACAGCCTGAAGTAAAAAAGGCTTGATGATTTAAATACTTAGCACTAAAACCTAGCATCAAAATCTAGGACAAAAGCAAACAACACTCCTAGCAAGCTACAGCGCCGCCACCTTGATGGATACTTTCTGACAACTCAGAAGGTGGCAAAGCGCTCACCCATACCACAAGTCAAAAAACGACTGCAGTGCACACAGCTGTGCGTTGACGTCGCTTTTAAATTAATTTCATAAAACAACCAGTTACCTCGATACGAGCTAAATAGCCCTCACCTATTTAAAGTCATCACATCATTAATACGGTGCTTGTCTAAGCCGTAAGCCAGGCATACTATTTTTTATAGCCTAGTAGACTATCAAGTATCCATTGCCGTTCTTTGTCATCGGCTTTGAGTAAATGCACAGGCATGGGGTCAGCAATCCCAATAGCCTTTATCAATCTTGAACAGCAATATGCCTCTTCCTCATTATAAGTAAGGGTTTCAATATTACTCTTCAAGAAATTAAGTAGCAGCTCATCGGTCCGGCATACAGTCTTACAAATATCTTTATCGTGTTGCGTCCAATCGCTGACTGGCCACTGTATACACATCACTTTTATATATATCAGCTTTGCCACACTCTGGCGGTGGAGTCCTCGGTCGCCTATTTACATTATTTGATGCCTCGAACCCACGCATGGTAGGAAACTCTGACGAAATAGACCAGATAAAGAAACGAAATTGGGCAAGGGAGTGTTTCGATGACGGGGGCATTCTCGAGCACACCGCCTCCACTGCGATACGCATTCCAAGTTTAGCGCTATTAGTTATTAGCGGCTGGGGGCAACAATCCCTTCAGCTTGCCATGAAGCTAACCATTGTCGTTCTAATTTTTCTACCTATTGAGCACTTTGACTATTAGCTCTATCACTTTGGCGTTAATACAGACAAAATACAGCGCAGCATTGCTGACGGCCACAGCGTCAACTCACTGCGCTATGAGCAAGCCATCCAACGCCATTATATTTTCACTTTAGGCCTACTAAAAAATGGCGCGACCGTGTTAGCGAAAATCCATGTCGATAAAATCGAGTTAGAAAAAACTTGGCAAGCTGCAGAATAAAACCAATAACACGGACAATAATAATGAAAGTGATTCTACTGCTATCTATTCTCATTGCGTCCGGCAACGCTTGGACCGAGGTCAAAGAGAAAAACCGCAGAGACTACATTGAAGAAGTTGTCGTTACTGCACAAAAACGCACTGAATCGGCACAAGATGTGCCACTCTCGGTATCGGTAATGAGCGCCGAGCGCATGCAGGCCTCCGCCATAAAGTCCTTTGACGACGTCGCCCTTGCGAGCCCCAACACCGATATCAATATGACCCCAGGCTACGTGCAAGTGGGCATGAGGGGCCTGAATTCGCCGATAAATGATGGCATGGAGCAATCCGTTGGTTTTTATGTCGATGGTATTTACTACGGCAAGCTCTCCTTTTTACAAGACGCCTTTCTCGACCTCGCGCGCGTCGAATTATTAAAGGGCCCGCAGGGTACAATATTCGGCAAAAACACCGTAGCCGGCGCAATAAACGTGACTAGTGCCAAACCGCAGCACGATTCGCAGGCCGCGGCGACCATCACCGGCGGCGACTTTGGCAACCAGCAAATTAGCGCCATCGTGAATGCCCCGGTTATCGAAGATAAACTCGCGCTGCGCTTAGCCGCCACCAGCCATACCAAAGACGGCTATGTTTATAATTCAGTCCGCAATGTCAATGAGAAGCAAGTCAATAAACAAGGGTTTCGTGGCAAACTATTATTAGACGCCAGCGACGACCTTAATGTTATTTTGACCCTGTATCGCAGCGAAGCTAGCGACAACGGCCAAGGTTGGGAACCCTTTGTATTACAGCCAGACGCGGCCACCGTCCACGGCCTGTTCGACCCCAGCCTAGAGGATCGCTTTGATTATGTTGGACACAGCAATAGCGACAACGCCAGTAGCAGCGAATCGACGGTTGTTAACCTGGATACTAACTGGAATTTCGGTGAGCAATTACTGACAATTATCGCTAGTCATGCACAAATGACCGAGTCCTTATATGTTGACGCAGATACCGGCCCCGCGCCCATTGCCGACTGGGACAGGCAAACCGAATACCATCAACAAATGCTGGAAATTCGCTTCACCTCAGCACCGGGAAAGCTAGAATATATAGTGGGCGCTTTTGGCTTTCATTCAGACAATCACCTAGATGGTGATTTGCGTATGCTACCCGATCCCGCCGTCAGTGCTGTGCTATTAAATGCCCTATCGTCGGCACTGGCTGATCAGCTTGCGGCCATCACCGGCCCACTGGGCACTATTCTTGACCCCCTGCTTTATAGCGCTACCACCGACGCATTAATCCAAACATTTCAACAAAACACCGGTACGCTCGCCCTATTCACCCAATTAAGCTGGAATATCAATGATCGCCTCAGTGCCATTGCCGGACTGCGCGCCTCGAAAGAAAGCAAAACGGTTAATCTGGTACAAGACTACGAGCAAACCGGCCTGCTCCTACAGAGCGCCTTTGGTGTCACCGAGTACACCTTACGAGACAAGCGAAATGAATCGAATATCGCCCCCAAGTTGTCCCTAAAGTACGCCTGGGACGATCAAATGGTTTATGCATCTTACTCAGAAGGTTTTAAAGCCGGCGGTTATAACCCTTTGGCACGCACCGCCGAAGAATCCAGTTTTGATCAAGAAGCCGCCATCGCCTACGAACTTGGCTATAAGCTTACCGCTTTAAATGGCGCACTAACCGCTAATGCGGCGGCTTTTCAAACCCAGTTTAGCGACATGCAGATTCAAGCGTTTATTGGCAATGGTTTCCTGGTTAGCAACGCGGCTAAAGCGACCACCGAGGGGCTGGAGTTCGACCTTAATTTCCAACCGTGGCGTGGCACCATGATCTATGCCAGCGCCGGCTATACCAATGCCTTGTTTGATGAATATACCGATGGGCCCTGTCAGGCTGGCTCCTCAGATGACACCTGTGACCTCACTGGCAGGCAACTACCCAGAGCGCCAAAATACAGCGCCAATTTTGGTTTCCACACCGCAGTGCCGCTAATAGATAACAAATTAGCGCTGGTATTGGGCGCCGATTACAGCTGGCGTGACGATATTTTCTTTGACCTAGATCTCGACCCCATCGACACCCAAACCCCCTACTCGCTAGTGAATTTACATCTCGGTCTGGTCGATCCTCAGGAACACTGGCGCTTTATAGTTCATATTAAAAACCTAGAAAACAAGCTAATCCGCCAATTCACCGCTGACCTACCGATCTTCGAAGGTTCACATATGGGATTTTTAATGCCGCCAAGAATGATAACTGCAGAGCTCAGTGTCAGTCTTTAATATTGTTTCAAAATAATAATAACGACCCCAGTAATGCCTAGCTTATTAGTGGGATTTTGATCGCCACCTTAGCTCACAGCCACAATACTACTGACTCGCATGTTAGCGCGGCCAACATATTTCAATAAGATTTCTTCTAAAGCCCACCGCCGCTCTCACCCCAAACAGCTCCAGCAGTGTGACCCGATGCATATCGCGGCAAGCATAGTACAGATTTTATTTATTTTGTTGTTTAGTATTACTGGTGCAATGAAGGTATGGAAACACCCCCACATGCGGGATCAATTCAAAAACCTGAGCTACTCGCTGACTTATGCATGTTACCGGCATATTCGAGCTTATTGCCACCCCGCTATTAACAATCGGGTTCTGGCAGCCAATCTACTCAACATTAGGCGCAAGTCTTATTACCGTCGCAATGATTGGGATCGGCTATTTATATTTTTTATAATAGTGAGGAATTTTTTATCGCCTAACTTATTAAGTGAGACATCGTCGAGGTAATTACTAGAACAATACGCCGATGATGCGATGTTTTAGGCCCTTAAACACAGCGTGGTTTCCAACGCTGGGTATCGGTATATTACCGATACCCAGCAATCTATTACGGGATACCTTGTTGGTGATGTCAGCCAAACAAGACCACATCAACATAAGGATGGCTTAAGACTATATGCAGTCGAGGAGAATTTTTGGATTAACCACTAAAACGTGGCCAGTTTTAATTGGCCGTTACATCACGTTCGAAAATCACATCAAGCTTCACATTGGCGCGGTTATTGCGGCCATGTCTACGTTTATATGAAGCATCAGGATCAAGAGAACTTGAAGCACCGGCATTAACCGTTGAAGACCCGGATTCCATAGTTTGGTTCGTTATGCCCATGACTCGGCGGCCGATAAGATTAGTAATACTCACCGAACTTCCCGGGGCCTTCAATGGCGTGTAATTCCCTACGAGCCCACCATTGGTACTAACGCCTAAACCAAGTCCGATCACGCTGGTGAGCACACTGTCAGCCTGTATATCTTCACTGCGCAGATTACTGGCATCGCCGCTACCGGTCACACTGAAGGTTTCATTATTGACACCGGTCGCGGTAAGGGTATAGCCCGGCACTACCGTGGTGCCGTCGTAAGTTCGGCTACCTGACAGCGCCAAGGCTGCCGGCGTAATACTCAACTTACTACCCGCGGCCTTCAATGGCGTGTAATTCCCAACGAGTCCGCCATTGGTGCTACTACCCAAAACAAGTCCCGTTAGGCTGGCCAGCACACTGTCAGTCTGTACATTATCACTGCGCAGATTACTGGCATCGCCGTCGCCGGTCACACTAAAGGTTTCATTATTGACACCGTTGGCGGCCAGGACATCGCTCAACACCACCGTGGTCCCATCGTAAGTTCGGCTACCTGATAACGTCAGGTCTGCTTTCTGAATCGCGCTGGCCGTGCTATCGACGAACGTCACAGCATAGTTATTACCACTATTGCCATCACTGATCGCCGCACTGCCGCTGACGTTAACCGTTTTGTTACTGCCGGCGTTGGCATCACTAAAGGCATAACTCAGGCCAGCATGATTAATGCTGTCGCTGCCAAAAAGCTTACCACTCGTTTTAACAGCGCTGCCCAACGCGCTGGTAGTGGCGTCATAGCTCTTGGTCACATCACTACCAGAAAGCGTCACGCCTGC
>JBLHLU010000266.1:0-5605 GCA_047623385.1 Paraglaciecola psychrophila | reverse complement strand
ATAAAAATGCCCTGGGCGACCGCTTTCAGGGCCGAGTGCTGCCGGACAGTGCCGCGGCCCCGGGTACCGGGGCACCACCACACAGTGTGGTTACCCTGCACTTAATTGACGAAGAAGGGCAGCCCACACGGCAGGCCTTGGATGAGATTCTGGCGTTCTACAGGCTGCGGTTATTGCCATCGTTATAATTAAGCTTCGCCCGACCCGCCGGCTTAGTGCTATCGGTAGCGCTGCAACTGGGTGTTGGTTGAACCGACGATGGGGTCGTTAGTGGGCATTTTCTTGCCAGTGTCGGACAATTTTTCGAGCCACTTTTAGTCAATCTACAGTGTTATAAGTGTTATCGATAGCGGCAGTTTTTCTGTAACGTCAAGGCGTTGTTCGGGCATAAATTCAGCCTCGTTGCCAGTGTTGGCGATCATTGTAAACAGTTTTTTCGGAGCAAACAGGCATGTTGGGGCGGGTTATTGCGCGGTGACAACTGACCACAAAGCGACCTAGATCATCCCATGATTCGCTACGAAAATGACATTGCTGGGAGAGTTGTTGTGCTATGATTATTTTTACA
The DNA here is from genome assembly GCA_047623385.1 of Paraglaciecola psychrophila. Taxonomy (GTDB): domain Bacteria; phylum Pseudomonadota; class Gammaproteobacteria; order Pseudomonadales; family Dasaniaceae; genus Oceanicoccus. Next base: position 5,037 of record JBLHLU010000266.1, on the reverse strand, counting down.
TCAAACGTACCTAGCCTAACGTACCCACCTTAACGTACCCACTCAAACTAGCGTATCCGCTGCATCTTTGGCGCGTTGCCGGCGAGTTTACTCGCCAACCGCCGCCGGTAAAGCGGCGTCGAACACTATGGCTGAGCTGCCCCGGGGCCATTGTTCTTCACCGCCTGCCATGCGGCTTCTGAAAGTATAGCGGCCACATCGCCCGGGGCGGTGTGGCTTCTGCCGGAAAGCCATAGACGGGAATATTCTAGCGTCGGTCCAGAAATAAGTGCCATGGTTATGTCGGCGGGTAGTTCGAGCAGTGTGCGAGATTTCACATGCGGGATAAACCAGGTGTAGAGCGCGCGATTAAACTGACTATCTAACTCTCGTAGCTCCTGCTTGGCGCTTTCCGAGAGCTTGATTTCTCGCGACAGTAAAAAAGCGGCGAGTTGTGATTTGTCGGTGACCCACTCACAACAGAACGTAACGGTGGCGGTAATGCCCGCTTTGGCGGTTTGCTGTGGCAGCAGCGCACGCAGTAAGGCGGTATTGAACTGATCAACGCCATCGATAAAGAGCGCTTCAGCAATGCCTTCTTTGTTACCGAAATGGTGGTACAAGCTGCCAACCGAACATTCAGCGCCCTGCAAAATTTTGCCGACATTGGTTCGCTCAACGCCGACGTCTGAAAAATGGTGCAACGCCACTTTCATAATACGTGTTTTTAGTTCGCTGGTTTGATGTTGTCTCGACATTCTGCGATTAGAACATTTTTCTAGTATTTAGTCCCAGTTTTGTTATATTGATTTCCTCGAAACTTTATTGGAAGCGTTTCATGGATATTGAACTGAGCAAAGATGACTTGGCATTTGAGGCTGAGGTAAGAGCATTTCTCGCAGATAATGCCTACCAACATGGCGATGACCCAAACCAATGGCGCATGGACTGGTTTGAAACCGCACGCGCAAAAGGCGGCTGGGACGTACCCAAATGGCCGGCCAATTTTGGTGGCCCTGGCTGGACACCTAACCAACACTATATTTGGCAAAAAGAAACCGCCCGCGCCGGCACTCCCTGGGATATGCCCTTTGGTTTAAGCATGTTGGCGCCCGTTCTTATGGCCCACGGTTCCGAAGAACAGCAACAGCGATTTATGCCTGATATTCGGGCACGAAAGGTTAATTGGTGTCAGGGTTATTCGGAGCCCGGTGCTGGATCTGACTTAGCCAGCCTTAAAACCAAGGCGGTGCTCTCTGAAGACGGCAAACATTACATCGTTAACGGCACCAAGATCTGGACCACCATGGCGCATATTGCCGACTGGATATTCTGCCTCACTCGAACCAGCGACGCCGGGATCAAGCAAGAGGGGATTACCTTTTTACTGTTTCCAATGAACCAAGAAGGCATCGAGGTAAAGCCGATCATTACTTTGGGTGGATCACACACTGTCAATACGGTGTTTTTTACTGATGTTAAAGTTCCCGTAGAAAACAGGGTAGGTGAAGAAGGCAAGGGTTGGACCTACGCGAAAGGATTGTTAGAGCACGAACGCACCGGTATTGCCGGTATCTCCAATTCCATTGTTGCCCTCGAAGGATTGAAAGAGAAAGCCAGTACGGTTAAGCGCGGCAATGGCAGTCTGATGGATTTGCCGAGTTTTCGCGCCAAGGTCGCCGAGCTCGAAATTGATCTTATGGCGGCGGAGTATACCGAACTGCGAAGTCTTGCGACCGCCAGTGCCGGTACCGCACCAGGCCCAGAATCGTCGATCTTAAAATTAAAAGGAACTGAGATCCAACAGCGTATTCAAAAGCTGACCATGGAAGCGGGGGGGCAGTTCTCTGCGGCTTGGGGCGGTACCAATGCCGGGCCCGATTTTGCTCGCGGCGGTATGGGCGGGTATATGAGCAGCCGTGTGTACACCATTTACGGTGGTGCCAGCGAAGTGCAAAAAGATATTGTCACTAAAAAAGTACTTGGCATTAAATCGCTTAAGAAATAGGAAACAATAAAATGAATTTTGAATTAACCGAAGAGCAACAAATTGTTTCAGGTTCGATCGAGCGATTTGTTAGAGAAAATTACGACCTCGACAGCAGGGTCAAGATTGTCAACCAGACGCCAGGTTTTAGTGAGGACTACTGGAAAACTATGTCAGACCTCGGTTGGCTTGCGCTGCCTTTTAGTGAAGAGCAAGGCGGCATAGGTGGCAACCAGCTCGACACCATGGTTCTTATGGAACAGTTTGGCAAAGGGTTGGTGTTAGAGCCCTATCTGGCCAGTGTAATACTCGGTGGTGGTGCGGTAAAACGCAGTGCAAACCAAGATCAATGTGCACTGTGGCTTGAGGGTGTGATTGATGGGTCAAAGCAACTGGCGCTCGCTTACGCTGAACCCGAGTCTGGATATGAGCCCGAAAATGTTGCCCTCGCCGGTACTAAGACAGATTCGGGTTATACCCTAACGGGGACCAAATGTATGGTTCTACACGGAAAAACAGCGGACGCTTTTGTTGTTTCATTTCGAACCAGCGGTGGGGTGGTAGACCAGTCCGGTATTTCACTGGCACTCATTCCAGCAGATCGTCAGGGCCTAACGGTGCAAGGCTTCCCGACGGTTGACGGCCTACAATCGTCAGAGCTTACCTTTGAGCAAGTGGCTGTTAGCGCTGATGATTTACTGGGTGAAGTCGGCGACGGATTCGAGACGTTAAACGCCACCATCAACGATGGCATTCTGGCGATAGCTGCTGAGGCTTTGGGAGCGATGGAAATTCTTTACAAAGATACCGTTTCCTATACGCAGGAAAGAGAGCAGTTCGGTCATCCCTTGGCTCAGTTTCAAGTTCTTCAACATCGAATGGTTGAGATGTTTATGGAGTATGAGCAATGTAAGTCACTGCTCTATCGAGCGACTATGGAAGTGGCTTCAGGCGGCGACAATGCCCAGCGTAGCGTGCACGCGCTTAAACATCTTATCGGCAAAGCCGCCTTCTTTATCGGTGAAAATGCGGTGCAAACGCATGGCGGTATGGGTGTTACTGAAGAGCTACGCGTTGGTCACTATTTCAAACGGCTACTGGTTATTGAAGCGCAATTCGGCAATACAGACTACCATCTCGATCAGTTCGCAGCCTGATAGCGTGTTAATGATAGGCTGTTAACAGTAGGGAAAAACGAGTCTTAGTTTCAACCGCCACCGGTGTTTCGGCACTGGTGGTTTGCAAAAGATATGAACTTAGTTACCGCTCAGGAAAGCGTCCGCCAGCCAACAAATCAGCCTATCCCGCTAAACGTTATCGCAGGCTACTCACCCACAGCCTAACTCCACAGCCTAGCCCCACTATTGCTCGGCCAATCAACGATTTCTATATGATCGCCGGCGCCGAATTATCCCAAGCTGCTATCGCTAACGTAATTCACAGTGAACATAGGGTAATAGCACTGCTTATGGAGCCCGAGTAAGTGAAACCCACCGACTAGGCCTGCTGCAAAAAACAGTACGTTATTGGCGACTCCTCGGGCTAATTTAGCGGTTGGGCGAGCAAAAAGACCCCCAGTCACCTTAAATACCTCACACTGTCGGCGTATGGAATATCGGCTGAAACTTCGCTTTCCACGGTCGGGAAAATATTACCTAGCCAGTCTGCAAACGTTCAAACGCTGCTAAGGGCTATCTTCTTTATCCATAACAGTTAAAGCAATGCCCATGTGTTTGCTAAGTGCCAACAGCGCGCTCGGTAGTACGGCTAGGTGTGATAAATAGACAGAATAAAAAGTACTGCTGCGACTATTTTAGCTACAGCGGCTATAGCTACAGCGTCAAAAATCATAGCGACCACAAATAAAGCAATACAGCTACAGCAATACAGCTACAGCACTACAACACCACAACTACAGCGAATACAACTGCTGCAACTATTTAGGTACAAATGTACTTTTCAACTCGAGATTACTGCGCCAAGGTGATTTTTGCCTTTGCTGCCAGTGGTAGCTTCTTTGCCATTCCCCCGGGGCTAGTAGAGTTTATTTTCGTGACAAACTCCACATTTCAAGAAAATAACGCTTATATTCATTTGCGTTAATTAGCTTTACAAGGTTGAATGATGTTTTATCTCATCAACGTTTGAACGATTTATTCTCAGGGTAATACTATGAAACTTAAAAATGCGTTATTTCTTTTGGCCAGTATGGCTGCTGTAACTGGCTGTTCTTCTACCGATGTCGGCACAAAAATAGCGACCTTCGGTGAGGGTGTATTGGCCGCTGATCAGCGGGTGGCGGGTAAAACAGTATTGATGACGCCGAGTATGGAAGATGTCACCCCAGAGAGCTTTAATATTCGCTATATGGAATTATCGTTTGGCTACGGTACGCCAAAGAATATTAGGGACATGGCTATTGTGCAGTGCGAATCACTGGGTAAAGTGGCTATTTATAAGACGTCATCTCGGGGCTTAATCCAAGGCAACACCGTAAAAGCCTATTATGAGTGCATACCCCAAAAAGCAGAAGCTGATCAACCAGCTTCGACGTAACGCTACACCAGCAATACCTGTCGGTGAGCCTAAAAGCGATAATATATTGTCGGCCACGGCCTATACGAAGGGCTAACGGGTAAATCCTGTGGTCCTGAAAAAACCAAGAGGCTTAGGGCTTGACCAGCTAGTTTGAGTGCGCAGTTTGATTGCTCTACCTAGACACTAAGCTTGCATGCTAAGTTTGCATGCTAAGTTTGAATAGCAAGCTTGCAGGACATTCGTCAACCGACAGGCAATCTAACGTTATCAATCAGTTATCGTTCAGAAGCGCCAGCAGCCAGCTGAGGTCAAGATAGTAGCTGACCGCCAGTTGCACTGACTGATGGGCGCAGGCCCGGCTTAAACTCAGCTTACATGCGCGTAAGCAGTCCATTGGTAGCACCTATCTCAGCTCTGTCGTATCGGCTATCAATGGGCGATAGTTACAGCTGTGACTGGGGAGATAGCGTGACGATGACAAAGTTAAAACAGCATCGCCACGGTGAAAACTCAGCGACGGCTAAACTGCTTAG
>JBLHLU010000265.1:0-5608 GCA_047623385.1 Paraglaciecola psychrophila | reverse complement strand
ACCTTCGCGAACCTCGGTATTGTCCCAGGCACGATAGGCGGTGATAGAGGTTAACTCAAACTCACCAAAGGTTTTGTTAATCTGCACCGAGAAAGCGGTCGTTTTGTCATAGGTCTCAGTGACTAGGTCGTGATCGATACGGCGCTGGCCCAAATCGAGATCAACATTGCCATTAACCACACCGTTACTATCGGGAGCCGCGGCAGAATTGGGGTTGCGACCACTAGGCACTAACTCCAAGTCGGTACAACACTCATCTTTAGCTTCATAATTCTCGGCGATAAACAACATCGACATATCATCGCCGATATCAAACTCGAGCATGCCACGCACACCGGAGCGGTCATAGCCATTGGCCTTCTGATTGTTAAAGACATTTTTTACGTAACCGTCAAACTGCTTGTCTAACACAGTGAGACTACCCCGTGCGTTATCGCCTAGTGGGCCGGCAAAACGGGCTTTAACACTGTATTCGTTGTCTTGATAAAGCTGTACATCTAAAGTGCCTTCAAATTCATCACTGGGGCGCTTAGTGGTCATGTTGACCACACCAGCAGAGGCATTTTTACCGAATAGCGTGCCCTGAGGGCCGCGCAATACTTCGATACGTTCGAGGTCATACAGGTCGCCGAAAGCCTGCCCTGAGCGACCCAACACGACACCGTCGACTACAGTAGATACGCTGGGCTCAGCGGCAACACTAAAAGAAATGGTACCGATACCACGAATCGTTAATGCAGAGTTTCGAGTGGTATTACCTTTGCGAAAGCTAACTGAAGGCACCATCGCCTGCAGGTTTTCCATATTATTGGCAAAAGCAGCATCGATCTGGTCAGAGCTCAAGGCGGTCACCGCAATAGGGACATCGCTCAAATTTTCGGTGCGCTTCTGTGCGGTCACTACAATCTCTTCTAACGCCAGACTCTCGTTATTCTGGGCGACAGCAGATTGTTGCACCGCGACAGCGGCAGTCAGTGCGAAAGCACTGGCTATTGCACGCGTTACAGTTTGTGTTTTAAACATTAGGTCTATCTCCTGGTGTTTAGTTTTTATTACAAGGACTCTCAGTTGGTGGGTTTTTATAGTCGTTTATTACCTTCCCCTAACCTCGACATCAGCACTCACAGCACATCGCAATGGTACCGTTGTTGGCGAAGCCAAGCTCAATCCCTTTGATGAAACCACTAACACGTTAACTATAATACAACTTATGTCTTATACAAGTCTTATTTACGCCTATTTACCCTACCTGTTTAATCACCGCAGGGACATTTTCGACACAATTACCGAACAGAGCCGGCAACGCAGCCCACTAAGACTCGTTCCAGTGCAACTGCGCTGCATACTTTGCGCGCCAATAAGTCAGCGCTATCTTGCACAGTGCTACATTGACAATCGCTATCGCGGCAATCGTATACCAGAAAACAGGGCTCAGGCCACCGACCAATCCCAGCGGCGAGAACAGCACATAGATCATCACGATACCGCCAAATAAGGTGATCGCCACAGGTAATGCGTAGGCCCAGGGCGTCATATCAACAACACTCGCCGGCTGGTAGTGCCAAGGATTGGCCAGCGGCATCAGTCGACCAATAATCAGCATAATAGCCACCTCGACAAAAAACAAAATGGCATAAATATGAATAAAATTAATATCAACATCGATAACAAATTTCAGTAGTGCATAGGTGATAACGTGAAAAACAATCACCACCTTGGCCGCTAACCCGGGCACTCGACGGGTAAACAAACCCACCAGCACAATCGCAATCACCGGGATATTGTAAAAGCCGGTGAAGATACGGATAATTTGAAATAGCCCCTCCGGGGCGTACTGCAGCAGCGGTGAAATCACAAAAGAGGCTAACGCTATCGCCACACTGGCGTATTTAGCCACTTTTATCAGCTGCGCGTCGCTAACCTTATCTTTTTTGTAGGGCTTGTAAATATCCAATACAAACAGTGTCGCTGCACTATTTAATAATGAATTAAAGGAGCTAAATACCGCTCCCAACAACACCGCTAAAAAGAAGCCCGACATATAGACCGGCAACACATCCTTCACCAATCGCGGATAAGCCATATCGATAGACTGCAAACCTTCACCGTATAAATGAAAGGCAATAACCCCGGGCAACATCATTAAAAAGGGCACTAACAATTTGAAATAGCCCGAGAACAACACACCCTTTTGTCCCTCCGCCAGATTTTTGGCCCCCAAGGTACGTTGAATCACATATTGATTAGTACCCCAGTAAAACAAGTTGGCAAAAATCATACCGGTAAATATAGTGCCAAAGGGGGTTGGGTCGCTGGCCGCTCCGATGGCATTGAGCTTTTCGGTATGGGTGCTCATCACTTGGTCAATACCCGCTGACACGCTGCCGTCTCCGAGTGCTGCAAAACCAAACAACGGCACGATAATACCAATAATCAGCAACCCTATGCCGTTAATCGTGTCCGACACCACTACCGCTTTGAGCCCACCAAACACCGCGTAGAGCGATCCGATCAAGCCTACCGAAACAATGGTAACAACCAGTGCGGTGCTGTAGTCGACGTTGAGCAGCGCCGGCACATCAAACAATTGCAGTACCGCAATCGAGCCAGAGTAAAGAATAGAGGGAATAGTGATAAGACCATAGCCGACCATAAACAGCACCACGGTCATGCGTCTAACACCATCATCAAATCGATTGCTCAGAAATTCAGGCAGCGTAGAAAAGGCACCGGACAAATATTTGGGCAGAAAAAATAGCGCCATAACAATAGTGGCGACACCGGCGGTGACTTCCCAAGCCATACTGCTCATATTGTAGCCATAGGCAGAACCGTTAAGACCAATGAGCTGCTCCGCCGAGAGGTTAGTCAGCACCATCGAACCGGCAATAAACACCCCGGTAAGACCCCTACCGGCAAGAAAATAGCCGTCTTTGCTATTCACTTCACCCTTGGTTTTCTGGTATGAAACCCAGGCGACAATGCCCATAAAAAACGCACATGACAGAAGGGTTGATAATATTGTTTGTAGCTCCACCGGTGGTCACCTCAACATTCACTGAATTATTATTTATTATTTATTTGTTCACATTACTACGGGCAGCGATAACGCCCGCTACAATCACCGACGTCATGATCGCTGCCATTGTGCGCTGTTTGGCAACAGTCGTTAAACGCCAAAGCCAAACCAGAGTATGCCCGTTGATTGACGGTCACCGCAATGACTCCGGCCTGCGCAGGCTCCAACGGGCAACGCGTCCTAGCCGCCGGCACGCCAATAGCGCTCGACTAGCGGTGTATTGCCAAGCGTCTGCGTATGTTCAAGCGCCGGCCCCAGTGGTAGTTCAGTTCCTTCAACCACAAACACGGCAATGTCATTGAGCGGCATTTGTAGTTTGTAACTGTGACCACCGGCAAAACATTCACCGCCGGGAAATGCACACCAACGCTCACCCAGTGTTTCCGGCAGATAACACTCAATGTTGCCACCTGGGGTCAAACACGGTGCCACCAGCATGGCATCACCGAGCATAAACTGGTCTTCAAAGGCCCAGGCCGCACGCTCGTCAGGACATGCCAATGCCATCGACCGCTGCAGCGGCAAACCACTATCACTGGACTGCGCCATACAACGGTATAAATAAGGCAGTAATTGGTAGCGCAGGGCGAGCGCCCTGTTAGCGGCGATCTCCGCCTCAGCGCCATAGGACCAAGGCTCCCGGGGGCCGATACCGTGCAGTCGAATATGGGCCGAAAACACCGCCATCTGCAACCACCGCACATAGAGCTCAGCATCGCGCTGGTCGCCGTAAAATCCGCCCACGTCAGTGGCGTAAAAAGGCGCTCCGGAGAGCCCCCAGCTGAGACCACCACGCAAACTGGCTGCCAATCCACCCCAATCGGCCTGCGGGTCGCCACCCCACTGCGCCGGGTAGCGCTGTGACCCGATCCAAGAGGAGCGGCTAAACAGGAACGCCCCAGACTGACAATAAAGCTGTGCCGCCTCATAAACGCAGCGGTTGTATAACAAGCTGTAGACGTTGTGCAAGGTGGCGCCACTATCGCCGTTATAGGCCAACATATCGTCCTCGATTTGCTCACCGAAGTCGGCCTTAATCATATCGACACCCAAATCAAATAACGGCTTGTGACTATCGCGCCAGAAAGCATAGGCCTCGGGGTGGGTAAAGTCGACAATGCCGGAGTCGGGCAATGCTGTTAGCACATCGCCAAAACAGCTGGTATCCCACCGATAGCGATAGGTCTCGCCACTGCGCCGATCTTTCAATAGCCAGCCTTTATCAGACAGCGTTTGAAACAGCGCATTGTCTACCGATACTAGCGGGTATTCCCATACGCATACTTTGTAATTAAGCGCTTTCAATTGATCAATCACCACCGCCGGGTCGGGGTAGCGACTAGCATCCCACTCAAAAGCAAACCGCGTGTCGGTGTCTTGCCAAGCCCTACCATCAAGGGTAATAACATCACAGGGCATACCGTTTTCGCGCACTTCTCGCGCTGTCGCCAATAGTTCCTGAGCGTCTTGATAGTAGGCCTTTGACAAAATAACGCCCAGACTCCACAGTGGCGGCAGCGGTGCACGGCCGGTTAGTGCGGTATAGTGACCGATGATCTCAGCGCCGTTATCACCCGCCAGCAAAAACAAATCTACCGCGCTGTCTTCCACTAATATGCCGTAGCTGCGCTGCGACCAAGGTGCAAAACCAACCCCGTGGGTAACCGCCGCGGGCGTATGTACAAAAGCACCCCAGCCTTCAGGGCTCCAAGCGAAGGGCGTATTTTTATAGGAAATTTCTGCATTGACACCCAGCGCGTCGTGATTATAGGAGCGCAGTAACTGACCGCGTTTATCAAGCCGCCCCCACTTCTCCCCCAAACCGTAGACTGGCTCGTTGCCGGTTAACTCCAGCGCGACGAACCAGCCTTGCTCGACCCGGGCAAAGGGCGGCAGTCGAAACTCTCGCACAAAATGTCCGTCACTGGGTGATTGTGTTACCCGCTTAGCGTTGTGCCATAGTTCAAAGCTGAGCGGTTGATGGCGCAGTATTAGCCGGTAATCACCGCCTTCAACAACGGTTTCGAATTCGCTTTCACTTATCTTGAGAGCCAGCGCATCGGGTTCTGCTTGCAGCATACCGTAGTCGCCAAACTCACATTCGCCAAGGCGTAAACGAGCACCAAAGGGATATAGAGAAACCATCATCGGTCCCGCTGTAGTGAGCAAGCACAGCGTATAGCGATCGGTTAATGTGGGCTGTGCGGTAACACTGAGCGCGGGAATTTCATCCCACTGCGGTGCCGCCGGACTAAAATTAATCATTACTGTATTCCTGTAGTTTTGCCTCGGCTTGCTCGCCAAATAAAATAGTGCAGGCCGCACTCAAGCTCGGAGCATTGATAATACTGTGCCGAGCAAGCAACCCTTCGATTTTTGAGCAGCGCCGCAAAAAGTCTTCCAACTGGGTGATCATTTCTCGGCTTGCCACCTGTTCCAGCTCGCAGCACAGATACTCTGCATTTTCGATCAGTCATTTAGCGCTGTCGGGGTCTATGCGAATAGTCTCCAGCTAGCGGTTGCGGTAGC
>JBLHLU010000264.1:0-5676 GCA_047623385.1 Paraglaciecola psychrophila | reverse complement strand
CAGGTAATCGTCACTGATGTTCGCTTCCGGCTCTAGCGACAGGGCCGGTGTGTTGAAGTAGTGGGCGCTGACGTGTTGGGTCCAGTCTAGGATTTGCGCTAATTGCTGGGCATCGGCAATCAGTATCGGACACTCGCTGCTGGCCTTGATGCTGCCACCGTCTGGCAGCAGGCTTGCCAACGCATTGCGGCACTGCTTGTTGTCATGGCTGAGGATATAGCGCTGGTCGAAAGAGTGCCGAACTTCAATAGAACCGTCCAGTAAAAAGTGTAGTTCGCTATCCCCTTTGGGTTTTCTAACAATAGTTGCACCACTCTTTATCGTCTTTACTAGCATGGTAGCGGCAAATTGCGCGCAGTACTGAGGTGCAATGTTTTGTAGAATATTGAAACGGCTTAAGTAGCGGCTCAAATCGGTATTAGTAGCGGTACTCATAGCGGTTCCTAGATTATTCAGCCATTTTAATACTGTGTACTCAGGCCTGAGATTATAACGGCTTAGCTATTTGACCGGGTTGCACCGTAGCCACTTTCGCTGTCGACCCGTTCGCAAAACGCCATTGCCAGCAAAGTAGATCGTCGGCGATAGCAATATCTACCCGGCTGGATTGATAATCATGATCGTCAATAGTTATTTGGTATGACCTGCTATTGGTCGGCTGCCAAGCTTTGATGATATTATGACAAGCAAAACTGAGCTGCGATTGCATAAGTTATCAGCGGTCATCATGATTGTGGCAGCGAGGGGTTCACCACTAACTAACGGGTATTTTGAGGTAGGTTGATGTCTAACAGTGACGAGCTAGTCAATAAAATAAATAGCGAAACGTCGAAGATAGCTTGGTCGGAACTACAGAAATTTTATGCACAGGGCTTGGTGGTTGCGGTGGAGCGCCCGCTGGACTTAATCGCCACTGCAGCTATTTTTAGCCAAGATGATAAAACCCAGGTACAGCAATGGCTCGACGACAAGCAGGTGTATAGGGTCGAAGATGAGCAGGCGCAAAGCTGGTATCAACGCGAAGTACTGCTGTGGGCAGTGGTGGTAGCACCTTTTGTATTGGTGCAGGAGCTCGACGCCAGCGAAGACTGAGCGCTGCTGAGGATGGCGATACACCGCCGATCGGCAGTGACCGGCGAATTGAGGACGAGGGGCCTAAGTGGAACACCGACGATGAGCGATCAACCGTTAATTACAGTAATCAGTGACCGTATCGAAGATATTTACCGGCGTTGGGCCAAGGGTGAAGATGTGCCCCCAGCGCTGGTATTTCGCACCGAGGGTTTTATTGAGGCGGCTTGTCTTATTCAAGCGGTCAGCGCCGAGGAGGTACTGGCGGTGATGGAAACTCTGCACCAGCAACAGTTTAAGCGGGCAATGTCCGGTTGCGGAGAATCCCCCATTCGCATTCACAGTACCATGCAGCGGGCGCCGGTCTTTACCTCTACGCCCCAGTAGTTTCGCTATTCAAGTCTATTGGTGTACTCAAACACTGTTGGTAGGCCTTTACTGCCGCGCTAAGCCCCATGGATATGGCGTCAACAGTCATTGCGTGGCCGATCGAAACTTCCAGCAATTGTGGCACCGTGGCAAACTTAGCTAAATTATCGAGATTCAGATCGTGGCCGGCATTGAGTCCGAGCTGTAAATCGGCGGCGACCTCGGCGGCGCTATAAAACTGGCGAAATATCTTCTCGAAAGCTTCGCCGTGCAGGGCTTTATTGTTAAAGGCCCAAGCATAGGGCCCGGTGTAGAGCTCTATACGGTCTGCCCCTAGCTGCTTTGCTAGTGCAATTTGCTCAGGGTCGGGATCCATAAATAGGCTTACGCGAATGCCTGCACTGTGTAGGTCGCTGATGATTGGCGCCAATTGATCACCGCTTTGACGCAGGTCGAAGCCGTGATCTGAGGTCAACTGTTCGTTGCTGTCGGGCACCAAGGTACACTGTGCTGGACGCAGAGATTTTACCAGCGGGATAAATCCAGGGTAGTCGCTAACTCCGGCGCGGTCACTAGCTCGGGCCGGCGCAAATGGATTGCCCTCCATATTGAACTCGACGCTGAGCATGGCCGCAAGGTCAATACAATCACTGACTCGAATATGGCGCTGATCAGGCCTCGGGTGCACAGTAATACCCTGTGCTCCGGCATCTATACACAGCTGTGCGTGGTGCGGAACACTAGGATAGCTAGTGTCCCGTGAGTTGCGAATCAGAGCAATTTTGTTGAGGTTGACGCTCAGCGCCGCTTTATTGCTCATTAGGGGTTACTCTCACTGATTGTTGTGCCGGGGCTCTTCGGCTTGAGCATGATCGGTTTTGCCATCTCGACCGACACCGGAGCCATAGCAGCAGGGCGCTTAATACTGACCTTTTCGATGATGACGGGCTCAATCGGCAGGTTGGCGAAGCGGCCACTACTTTGCACCGGTACTTTTTCTATCGCCTGGACCACGTACTGACCATCGATGACTTGGCCAAATACACTGTAACCGAGCTTGCCGGAGCCGGCATCGAGACTGGAGTTCATATTCACGTTGATAAAAAATTGTGCTGTGGCGCTATCAGGGTCCATGGTTCTAGCCATGGCCAGAGTCCAGCGATTATTGCGCAAACCATTCTTCGACTCATTGGCAACGGGCTCAAAAGTAGTCTTGCGGGCCATATCCTTATTAAAGCCGCCGCCCTGAATCATAAAACGCTTAATAACCCGATGAAACACGGTGCCGTCGTAAAAGCCAGACTGCGCATAGCGAATAAAGTTGGCGACCGACAGCGGCGCCTGCTGCGGGAACAGTTCTACGGTGATGTCGCCCTTTGAGGTACTAATAATCGCCAGCGGGTTCTCTGTTGACTCGGCTGCGGCTGCGGTGCTGACAAGGCTCAGTACCGTGGCCAAAACTATTGCAATAAAAGGGTGCGTTCGCATCGTGTGATTCCTAGCGTCTGAGTAGATGGCAAAAAGAGGGTGAGGGCGCGTTAGCTGAGGTGTTCGCGTGCCGGTGAGGTCGGCTATTGATCATACCGATGTGCTAGCCCCACTCGGAGCTCTTTCTACTGGGCCACAATCGTGGAATAAGCAGGGTGATTATAACGCCCATTAACAAAACGAAAGCGCCATTGAGAAAAGCGTCGTTGGAATCGTTGTCGCGCAGACGCTTGTTGTTGGTAGCCAGCACATCGAGATCGGTCTTCAGCTGCTGATTGTCCTCTAACAACTGGTGGTTGTCGCTGTTGAGGCGGATGGCATTAGCCGAGATATCCTTAACCTCTTGTAATTCGCTGCTGAGTCCGGAGTTTTGGCTGTTGAGGGTACTCAATTGGCTCTCCGCAACATCGAATTGTTCGGTGAGTTGCTGTAGCCGTTTTCTCAGCGAATCATTGGCGCTAGTTAACTTCTCAACGGTAACCCGAGAACGCTGGTACAGATCTCTGCCTGCTGGCTCTGTGCTGAGATACTGGCTCTGCAGCCAGCCCTCGGTCCCCTTTTCAGTGGCAACCCGGCTGTAGAGCCCATTTTCGCTGGTTTCCTGCAGTATCAACTTGGTACCGCTGATCAGTCCCTTGTGTACGATACGGTGTTTGTTGGTTTGACCACTGCGCAGCGGTACCTGCAGCGAGTCTCGAATATAGCGCAACTCGGCACTGTGGAGATGGCCACAAAAGACACACATTAACACGAGCACTGTAACAATCTTCACCTTGGTATCCTTGTCCTGAGGGGGTGCTGGCCTCGCCACTGTGATGGTTTGGCTATTGCGGTTTTATAGCTGGGTCATCGGTTACTGCGAAGGCATTCAACAGGCTATCGGTATTGACTGCCATCGAACTGATTGCGCCCGCACTGACTGCCATCGAACTGATTGCGCCCGCACTGACTGCGCCCGCACTGACTGCGCCCGCACTGACTACACCCGCACTGACTACACCCGCACTGACTACACCCGCACTGACTACACCCACACTAACAGTGTAATGCTTTACCGGCAGCGGATACAGTTACCCAATGCGAACAGCGTCCTACATTTCGTTAAATATGTCTTCTGGTTTGAGGTCGGTCAGCTTCTGGATATGGTGCAGCAAGTAAAATAACACTGCCATTAGCACCAGCGTGCTGGGCAGAGCGATCACCGGGAAGCTCAGTGCAGTCATCTTGCCCAGTTCTTCGGTAAAGGCAACAGTGCCGGGCTCGCTAACGAGAATGACTTTTGCCAGCACATAATTGAGTACCGAAGACAGAAAAAATGATCCCGCTACCATGACTGAGGCATTGCTCAGCTTGCGTTCAAAATGTGATTCACTATTGTGCGCTTGCAGTGCCACCTTGACCCGATCAATTTGTAAGATCTGTTTGTTGAATAAAAAGGTGCGTACCAGCGGATATTTGGTTCGGGTTGACAGCAAAGTGGCGATACCAAAAATAGCCGGAATAGCCGCTTCTTTGATGGCAATAAACTCCGGATCAAGCTGCAATAAGGTCATCCCTCCGGTCATAACCACACTGAAAACCCCCAGAGCGGAAAATAAATTGGTTTTGCGGGTCTGAAGATAGTCGCGAATACCGTAGCCAATGGGGAAGCTGAGGGCCACAACGATACTGTAAACGGGTCCTAAATAGTCTTCGGAGCTCAGTTTCATCAGCACTAGGGTAGGGATAATGATATTAAAAATTAAATTTGCCAGCATGCTGGGCTTAGCGGGTTTGTTCTGTTCGGACACGCTGTTTCACACTCCGTATAACATTGTTTAAATAGTAACGTTGAGGAATTAATTGCCGGTGTTAGTTGGCATTGGCAAATCATGCCATATTATGCGGTATTATAGAACAACCGCAGCGGGCAAAAAGAAAAAGTCATAGGAATTATACAATGAACAAAGGGTATGGGTGGCATCAGTGATCGTTGATCTGCACAATCATAGTAGTGCCTCCGACGGCGAGTTAAGTCCCGAAGATTTGCTGCAGCGCGCCCAAAATGAAGGGGTTGAGCTAATGGCGCTGACTGATCACGATACCATTGACGGGTATCTGGCGCTGCGTGAACTAGCAAAGACGGCTAACGACAGCCCACAGTTGATCTCGGGAGTAGAGCTGTCCTGCGTCTGGTCGAAAATGTTGATCCACGTTGTCGGGCTGAATTTTGATGCCGATAATGAGCCCTTGCGCTCGGCGCTGGTCGGCCAGCAGCAGGCGCGGCGAGTGCGGGCACAACTCATTGCCGACAAACTTGAAAAATACGGTTTTACCGGGGCTTATGACTACGCCTCTAATCTGGCCGGTGAAAGTCAGATTGGACGGCCGCACTTTGCCCAGTTTTTAGTCGACAAAGGCTATGTTAACTCGCTCAATCAGGCCTTTAAAAAATACCTAGGTGCCGGTAAGCCCGGTGATGTCAAGCTGACCTGGCCGCAGATGGCCACCGCTATCGACTGGATACAACGAGCCGGTGGTGTGGCTGTATTGGCCCACCCGCTGCACTATAAAATGACCGCCACCAAGTTGCGCACGCTGCTGGCAGACTTTAAAGCTGGGGGCGGCCAGGCAATTGAGGTAATATGCGGCCAACAAAATAAAGAGCGCACGCAGTACTTGAGTCAACTGGCGGCACAATTTGAGTTGATGAGTAGTGTCGGTAGTGATTTTCACCGCCCCGGTAGTCCCTGGAGCGAGTTGGGGAAA
>JBLHLU010000263.1:0-5716 GCA_047623385.1 Paraglaciecola psychrophila | reverse complement strand
TAACAACTTATGTCTATCGGCGCTCTCACTATTATAGACTGTAATAGTTTAGTCTTTGACGGGAAAATTTCAGCATTGTAAGGTGTTGTTTTTCCGCCGGAGGTGGCTGTGTCGATTATTGTTAGTGATGGTGGCGCTGCAGTTTTACCAGCTCAGCAGCTGTAAGTCGCGGTCAATAAGCGCGCGTTGCCATAGCATATCGAATTGTTCGATAGCGTTTTTTGCCCCTGACACATCATAGTAGTTCGCCCAGCTGCTAGCTGATTCACTGTGACCGCGACACAAATAAGCACAGGCGTCGGCGACAATAGTATCGTGTTTTGGTAGCAGGGCTTCAGGATGCAACTTTTTGATCGCGATCTTTGACGGCAGACGTCGCTGTAATTCCAGTAAACCGTGACCTCGGTTGACGATATCGGCGCTCTCTGCAACCAAAATTTGCAGCGAACTATTACGGTGTTTTCTTGCCAGTGTCGAGATCGACTGTAGCACCTGTGCGTCGTCAAATAGCCGTTGATCGAGGTTGACTGAGTACAGTCGTAGCTGATTGCTGGTCTGAGCAATCAGCTCAGCGAGAGTAGCGCTGAAGTTATCGACCGAAAATTGGCCGCCATGCAGCCCTAACAGTCGCTGCGGTGCAAGCTGCAGGCGCATGGCTTTATGGCTTATGTCGGCATCAAGAAATTCTTCACCGTAGGCTTCAAAACCGGCATTGCGATAAAATGTCAGGGCGTGGGTTTGGGCGTGAAGATAAACGTCAAACAAGGATTGCTGCCGAGCATAGTTTACCACCGCTGCTAGTAACGCCGCGCCGACGCCTTGGCCCCGCAGTTGCGCGAGCACCGCCATGCGGCCGATATGCCCATTACTGAGCATTCGGATGGTGCCGACCGGAAGCCCTTTGGCGTCCAGTGCCAGCCAGTGTTGTGCACTAGCATCTAAACCGTCATTGTCTAGGGCGACCGACACGCGCTGTTCTTCGACAAAGACCGTTGTTCTAATGGCCTGTAAAGACGGCGCGTGGCGGTGCCAGTTGCAGTGTTTAATCGAATAATTCATGGTCTAGAATTAAACTCCCCTGGGCCAGTAAAACCTGCAGCAGTGTATTGTCATCGTGGCCATCTGCCAGTGCATTGATTTGCACGGCACTAAAATGCTGCGCTGAGCACAGTAATTCGATTAGCTCACGGCTGATATTGCGATGTAAGGTGCCGTTGACAAAGGCGCTGACACGCTGGCCGCTGCCACTAAACGAGAAGCGCGAAGCAGGGTCTCGATAAACCGCCTCAGCGTCGTTTAACTGTTGCTGCCAATGCTCGTCAGTGGGCTGGGGCTGCTCATCAAGGCGGTATTTTACTTCGGTCATGTAGCGACCGAACCATTCGCTAATAGCCTCGCTGTCGGTCAGCTGTGCGGCGATGATTTGTTGCACGGCGGCGATTGCCTGAGGACTAATTTCGCCGGGATTATTTTGCCGTGCCAAATTGGCATCACTGTAGCGCTGTTCGTCGGACAATTTTTGGATTTGGTGATCGCAAAAATCAGACAGCATTTCACCCTGAGATGGCGCGCGAAAACCCACCGAATAAGTCATGCAGTCGTCGCTTAGAGCAACCCCCCAGTGACTGTACAGCGGTGGTAGATAAAGCATGTCGCCGGGCTCTAAGGTCCACTCCTGTTGGCCCTGAAAATTTTCGATAAGGCGCAGTTGATCGTGGGGTAATAGCGTATCACCGGGGGCGAAAGGCGCCCCAACGCGCCAGTGCCGCTGGCCGGCGCCCTGCAGTAAAAATACGTCATAGTTGTCGTAGTGAGGCCCCACCGAGCCACCGGTTGTAGCGTAACTGGCCATCACATCGTCCAGTCGCCAGTTGGGAATAAAGCGAAAATAGTTTAGCAGTTCAGCGGCCTCGGGCACTATATGATCCACTGCTTGCACTAACAAGGTCCAGTCATGCTCGGGTAACTGTGCAAATGTGCCCTCGTCAAAAGGTCCAAGTTGCAGTTGCCAATCCTGCCCCCGCTGGCTGACAATACGCGACTCGACGTCTGGCTCGCAGGCCAGCCCAGCCAATTCATCAGGGGACAGTGGGTTGTCAAAATCGGGCATTGCAGCGCGAATAAGTAAGGGCTTTTGCTGCCAGTACTCGCGCAAAAATACACCGATGTCCAGATTGTTAATTGCGTAGCTGCCTTTATTCATGGCCTAACACACCTCATTGTTAGCTGCGCTTAGAGCTTGTCGACCTGATCGACAGCATTGCCGATATAGGTTTGCGGGGTCAGCTGACGCAGGCTTTCTTTGGCCTGTTCGGGCATGTCTAAGGTGTCGACAAAGCGGCTGAGAGTCTCGCGGTTGATAGCCTGTCCACGAGTCAGTGCTTTCAGCTTTTCATAGGGTTCTTCGATGTTGTAGCGGCGCATCACGGTCTGTATAGGTTCAGCCAAGACCTCCCAGCTACTGTCTAAATCTGCGGCTAACTGGGTCTCGTTGAGCTGCAATTTACCTAAGCCTTTTAATGTGGACTGATAGGCGATCAAGCTATAGGCCATGCCCACTCCCATATTGCGCAGTACTGTTGAGTCAGTAAGGTCGCGCTGCCAGCGAGATACCGGCAATTTGCTGGCCATATGGGATAAAATGGCATTGGCCAAACCTAAATTGCCCTCAGAGTTTTCAAAGTCGATAGGATTGACTTTATGCGGCATGGTGGAAGAGCCCACTTCTCCAGCCACGACACTTTGTTTGAAAAAGCCCATAGAAATATAGCCCCAGATATCCCGGTCTAAGTCTAATACGATAGTGTTGAAGCGGGCCATGGCATCAAATAATTCGGCGATATAGTCGTGGGGTTCGATCTGAGTGGTATATGGATTAAATGCAATGCCGAGGCTTTCAACAAAGCTCTCAGCATTGGCTTGCCAGTCGATATCGGGATAAGCCGAAAAATGCGCATTGTAGTTACCCACGGCGCCGTTAATCTTACCCAGTATTTCGACACTGGAAAACTGCTGTAGCTGACGACGTAGCCTAGCCACTACATTGGCAAATTCCTTGCCGATAGTGCTGGGACTGGCAGTTTGACCGTGCGTTCTAGACAGCATTGGTACGCTGGCATAGTGCTTGCTCATCGTGGTGAGTTGATCGACGATGTTTTGCATTTGCTCGAGCATGATCTGCCGTCCCTGTTTTAGCATCAGCGCATGGGACAGGTTATTAATATCTTCTGAGGTGCAGGCAAAGTGAATGAATTCGCTAACAGCACTGAGTTCTGCACTGTCGGCGACCCGATTTTTAATAAAGTACTCAACGGCTTTTACATCGTGGTTGGTAGTTGCCTCGATGTCTTTTATTGCCTGGGCATCAGCTTCGCAGAACTGTTCTAACAGATCTTCCAAAAGAGAGTTGGCCGTATCGCTCAACAGCGGTACTTCGATAATTTCTGGCATTTGCGCCAGTCGCTGTAACCAGCGCACCTCGACAATAACGCGATTTTTAATCAGGCCATATTCACTGAATACACTGCGCAGCGAAGCGGTTTTGCTGCCGTAGCGCCCATCGATAGGGGATATGGCTGAAAGTGCTGATAAATCCATGGACTGTTCTCGTCTGGTTGGTCTAATAAAAGATAATCGTGACGATTCTACACGATATAAGGGGCTGTTTCAGTGCTGTGGCGGCGTAGCGGCCGCTAATTGCTCGATAGCGACGAGCATTTTTTTCCTTGACAGTGCGACATGCCAGCGGCGTCCTCCCAACTGGCGCCATAGCGTTGCCGAGCGGATACCGGCCAGTAGCAGGGCACGAATACGATTGACACTGCGCGGTGATGCCAGCGCCGCTACACTGCCATTAATTTTGATCCGGTAGCGGTAGGTGCTGATAGTGTCTTGATAGACAGCGGCGCAGCTAGCGGCAATGTCATCACTGTGGTCAGCGAAATGATTGGCCTGCAGCGCGCTGTGGCGCAGTCGCCGGCCAATGGTTGCTAACAATACATCGTCACCGGCAAGTTGGCGCTGCAGATGCAATACCGCCAGCGCATAGCGTAAGGTGCTGCGATATTGATCGATAGAACGCGCGGTGAGCATGTCACTGAGGCACTTTAGCCCCTGCTCTACACCTTCGGCGCCACCGTAGACAGCGGCGGTACTGTCCGCGTCAAATTGAAACAAACTGTTAAGTGAAGCGTTGAAATACCGTTCTTCTAGTTGCTTGCCGGAGGCAATTTGCTCTACCCCCCAAACGCTTTGCAATAGGCCTGCCAATGCCAGGACACGATCTGTTTCGATAGTGTTTTTGGTTTCTTCGGTCACTGTTTAAGCCCGCCGTACAACAGATTCGGGTAAGTCCCGGGCCTGTTCGATGATACCGCCGCCGAGACAGACATCACCACTGTAGAAAACCACCGATTGCCCCGGGGTAATGGCCCGCTGCGGTTGGTCGAAGATGATGACATAGCCGCTGTCTACACTGACAATGACACAATCTTGGTCGCTTTGTCTGTAGCGGGTTTTAGCCATGCAACGAAAGGGAAGCGCCGGCTGATGGGAGTCAATCCAGTGAATGCTGGTGGTGTGTAAGGCCTGTTTAAAAAGCCTTTGGTGCTGGGCGCCCTGGGCGACAACAAGCACGTTGCGCTGCAGGTCTTTTTCGACCACATACCAAGGCTGCTCACCGGCACCTTTGACGCCGCCAATACCCAAACCCTGGCGCTGGCCAATGGTGTGGTACATCAAGCCGCTGTGTTGGCCCATGGTGTTGCCGTCGACGCTCTCAATGTCACCGGGTTGCGCCGGTAAATACTGGGCTAGAAAGTCTTTAAAACGCCGCTCGCCGATAAAGCAGATACCCGTACTGTCTTTTTTGTCGTGAGTGACTAGGTCGTACTGCAGCGCCAGTTCTCGCACCCGCGGTTTTTCAAGTTCGCCTACCGGAAACAGGCTTCTGGCGATCTGCTCACCGGCTACTGCGTGTAAAAAATAGCTTTGATCTTTGTTGTTATCTAGCCCTTTTAATAGTTGAGTACTAGCACCTTCGCCGCGCTTGCGGGTGTAGTGGCCGGTGGCTATATAATCGGCGCCGAGGCTAGTCGCATAGTCTAAAAAGGCCTTGAACTTTATTTCGCGATTACACAGGATGTCAGGATTGGGCGTTCGTCCAGCCTTGTATTCCTGAAGAAAGTGCTCAAAAACATTGTCCCAGTATTCGCTGGCAAAATTTGCGGTATGTAGGTAAATACCCAGTTTGTCACTGACTGCTTGGGCATCTTTTAGGTCGTCTTTGGCAGTGCAGTATTCAGTGCCATCGTCTTCATCCCAGTTTTTCATAAATAGCCCCTCGACCTGATAGCCGCTTTGTTGCAATAACAAGGCGGCGACAGAGGAGTCGACACCACCGGACATGCCGACGATGACTTTTTGGGGGTTCTCGGTGTTCATAACGATGCCTTAAAAAACCAATTCCAGAGGATAGCGGTGCCCGGCACGATACTGTTCAACCGAACTGATTACCAGTGACGAACGCATATCCTGCGCCGCTGCCAGCATTTCGTCGTAACTTAGCCACAGTGCTCTGGCGATACCTTGGTCCAGAGCCTGTTCGGGATCGTGGCTCAGCGCTTCGGCGTAAAATGTGGTGCGGTGATAGGTTATTTGATGGTGGGCTGAGTAGCTTAAGGAAACACCGACCACACCTTTGAGTGCTACTGTCCAG
>JBLHLU010000262.1:0-5760 GCA_047623385.1 Paraglaciecola psychrophila | reverse complement strand
AAATAGGTTCAATAGAAGCAGGCAAGTGGGCCGATTTTGCGGTTTTGGACGAAGACCCACTGGTATGTAACCCTCGCGATTTAAAAGACATTCGAGTTGCTGGCACCATGATTGCCGGATGTGCATTTAACGTATGAACAATACCTTGGTGCCAATGACAGTGATCGGCGGTTTTCTCGGAGCGGGTAAAACCACTTTAGTTAATCGACTACTTCAAGACAACACCGCGATACGGTTTGCGGTACTCGTTAACGACTTTGATGATCTTGCTATCGATGACGAGCTTATAACGTCGCATGACGGCGAGACTATAGCGCTGGCGAACGGCTGTATATGCTGCACCATAGGCGACGATCTTGTTGCGACAATAATGGATTTAATGGACCGAGAGGTGCCACCGCAACACTTCGTGGTAGAAGCCAGTGGTGTCTCTGACCCTCGCCTAATTGCCGAATTAGGGAGTCTTTGCCCCTGTCTGATAGGAGATCTAACTATTGTTGTCGTTGATGTAGCTGAAATAATGAATCAATGGTCTGATGAGCGTCTTCGCGAAACCGTTGATCGACAAATCAGCTCGGCCAATCTTATTGTAATGAGCAAAATAGATACGCAGGATGATGAGAGTACTTTGCTAGTTGAATCATGGCTACATCAACAGGCACCCGATATCGCAATCATTAGGTCTAGTGATGGAGCAATACCATTTAACTTTTTTACTGACCTGAGCGTGGATAAAGCACTGATATCGACAGATTCTCATCAAACTAACAGCAATGACTCTTCAATAAATCACCGCCACAGCGATATATTTAGAACAATAACCTTAACCGTGCCACCCGCTCTCAGTATGGAAAAATTCAGGGAAAAAGTCAGCCTGCTGCCGCGTTCTGTATTGCGAGCGAAAGGCTTTGTTCGCTTAGCCGGCGATGATTATTTACTACAAAAGGTTGGCCGAAACTATACCCTGAGCAGACAATCTACCGATCAATTTATCGGTCTGCCAAATGCCATTAAAAACGCCATTGTACTGATTGGTGTAACCGGTATGCCGTTGGGAAATTGGTTTGACGAATAGCTCTTAGACTGCGAGTACTGTAGGCCTCATTTCGCCTTTAAAAACCCCACTACTGCTAGTATCTAGATTACTGAAAAGCGTTGCCTGTTGCCGCCGGCCGCCTACTGGCAGGCTATAAAACCCATAAAATGCCAACGATATCATCCCGCACGGGCTCCATAAATCAGCTACTGAGTGAGGGTGTATTATTTGTTATGGCCCTACCTTGCGCCGGCTTGAGCGGCAGGTTGATTTGTAGCTTTAGTACCGCCAAGACTAATGCCTATATCCAACCTAGCAAATAACCAAGCCGGATCAAACCGAGGCCATAATCACAGCCATCGCGCCGCTTATTCACGTTTACATTGCAGGTTGTAAGGTAGCTAGAGCAACAACTGCGTTGAGGATAGGCCGTTAGTGTTAGCACTATGGGTGCGCACTGCCCTATTGTGAGCCGCTGTTACCCAGATCATTGCGCCACTTTTACCGTAGTGCTGCCGAACGAACCGACGGTATTTCCACTGAGATTTCGTTGCGCCTAAGAAAGGGTAATGTCCAGGGCGGGTCGTACTGATTCAAATTGACTGCACCGACCGGTGCAATCGAATTTTGCTGCAATGTTTTCAACAGCGTCTTTGAATAACGCGCTACTTTTGCCGCTGTCGCCCAACCGGAAAAACCAATCACGGCGAAGGTTTTCTCGGGCACTTCGACAATAACTACCCGGTCATCGTCTGGCGCGGGCAAGTCTTTTAGCGCGTACTCAGCGGGCAGAGTAAAGGCCATAAGGGGCTCAGAATCCTGCAGTGTTTGCTGCACGGGAGCAGTCATTGCGATAGCTTGGGAGCGGTCGTTGCCACCAAATATAAACCCCGCTAGACGCCTAAATCCCGCTGAGGTTTCGCCACTATTATCCAATCGAGTATGGGCCTGAATATTGGCGCTGTACAACCGCAACTCCACCTTGTCTAAGGTGTCGAGCAACTGCCATTCAGGCTCTTCAATATCTTCAGCCACACTACTGCAACTGATCAGTAGTAACAAAACAACGCGCGCAAAACCTTTCATCATAATACACCTGTATTAACGGCATTAAACTTATCCGTGCTCACAACCCGCGATCGAGCTATCAAGGTCAATAAATTTCAGCCAGAGCTTCGTCCAGCGACGCAAATGAGAAATCAAAGCCCGCCGCTTGCAGCGCAGTAGGCACCACTCGCTGACCTTTGAGTAATAGTTCCTGCGCCATTGGGCCAATCAATATACGCATGATCAATGCTGGTACTGGAGCGGTAATAAATGTTCGTTTATGTTGTTTCATCACCGCACAAAACCCTTTACTGGTAACCGGTTCTGGCGCGGTGATATTAAACGGGCCCTCTAATTCTTCGTGCTCAAGCAAAAATGCTACAGCGTTCACCACATCTTGGCGATGTACCCAACTCAACCATTGCCGGCCGTCGCCTAACCAATTAGCGACACCGAATTCGAAGGGTCTGGCCATTTCCATTATCGCGCCACCGCCGCTGTCGAGCACCACGCCCAAACGCAACAGACAAACCCGGATGCCCAGGCTTGTTGCCTGCTGTGCGAGTGCCTCCCACTGGCGACATAACTCGTGTGAAAATCCGGCTGACACCGCCCCATCTTCGGCTAACTTCTCATCGCCATGGTGGCCGTAATAGCCGATGGCGCTGGCGCTGAGTAAAACCCGTGGTTTGTGTATCAAACGGTGCAGTAATAGTAATAGATCACCGGTAATATCGAGTCTACTAGCAAGAATTTCTCGCTGATACCGCTCGGTCCAACGACTGCCAGCCAGTGGTGCCCCGGCCAAATTAATAACCGCGTCTAACTGCGTATCATCTGCTAAATCATCGAGGTTTTGCAGGTAGCGGCAAACCGCTGTACTGGTACAAAATTGGCGCGTGTAGACGGTAATACGGTGCCCCGAGGCCGTCAGACTATCGATCAATGCAGCACCTATAAAGCCGGTGCCGCCGGTAAGTAAAATGTTCATGCAACTGACCCGTTTAATCCTGCGTATTGAGTGGGGGGTAACCCTGTAGCGCTACCAAAGGCCCTAATTGATACCGCATAAGCGCTCGAAAGAGCTGTATGGGACATCTGCAGAGGCTGTCTAAGCACTAGTAAAGTCTTATAGTTAATATACGCCAAAACTGGGATTTGGATCACTGTAGTGAAATAGTTAATTGGGCTAAATGGTTAAAAGCGAACTGTCTGTTGCTGCCACTTTTAGGGTCTTCTAATTTTACAAATCTAGGGTATTTAAGGGCTTCTGTGCTAGCTGAGGTTGTATCGAGAGGTGTATCTGGAGCTGTCTCGAGGGTTATATCTGGAGCTGTCTCGGACCAAATTGAGTCGGACAATTCGTGCTCAATAAGAACCAACAGCCGGCGGCCTTTTTCGCGGCGTATAGGTTCGGCTCAACCGCCATCAGCCAGAGCAATCGATGCTAACAAAAAACACGCTATTCCAGCCTCGCCTCAATAGGCCCTCAATACGCCCTCAATACGCCATGGATCGATCAGCCAATGAGCCTTCAGCGGTGGTTCTAACAGCCCTTGGTAAACGCAATAGGATTTCCAGCGCATCACTAACAAGAATCGGCCCATCAAACTCGAGACTTAGCCGTTAACAGCGCAAACTAACCCACCGGTAGCCCGGCTTGTCGGTCAATATCTAACCGGTGGCACTCAGCAGCAGTTTGTTTATCTTTGCCGCCTTAATAATACTTGCTGACGTTAGTACCGAACCAACCTCGAAGTTTTGACTAGCACCCACATCGTGATATCCTTTCATACTTTTAAGCGACGCTTGTACCAAGCCATTTGACTATCCCTGACTACCCCTGACTCTCTTAGCCATTGGCTCTAAATGATGCTTATTCTCATAGCGGGGATGTCGTGTGGAAGACACTTATATTAGATTTTTACTCACTAACCAGGAGGCTCAGCCCTTGAAACTGAAACTATCGTCACTAGCCGTTGCCGGCGTCATACTTGGCACGGCCGTTATGCCCGCCCATGCTAGCAACGACGCTATGATGAGTTTGCTTAAAGTACTGCGTGACCAAGGCACTATCACCGAGCAAAACTACCTGTTGCTGGTCAACGCAGCCAAAGCCGATGAAGCAGCTTCAGATGCAACAGTGGCAAGCGTTGCCAAAATCGATGCTGACGTTAAGCAAGTGGCAGAAAAACTACCCAAGATCACCACCAAAGGTAAAATTAAAATTGCTGATAGCGATGGTAATTGGTCTTTCCAGCCTATCGGCCGGGTTATGTGGGATGCGATTGATACAGATGAAGACAATTCAGCTGCCGACGAAGTTCACGGTACCGAGTTACGTCGTGCCCGTTTGGGCTTGCAAGGCTCTATTTATGACTGGGGCTACAAGTTTGAAGCTGACTTCGCCGGTGGTGACTCGTCAATTAAAGATGCCTATTTAAGCTACGGTACAAAATTGGGCGACAATAAGGCGGGGGTTAAACTAGGCCAATCACATATTGCTTTTGGCTTGACTGCGAAAATTAGCTCGAAATATATGTCTTTTATGGACCGCCCGCTATTTTCTGATAGTACCGTGTCTCCTACTCGCGAATCAGGGGCAGCCCTGTCGCTAGCAGCTGCAGATTATCGCTGGTCATTAGCTGCCAGCCTGACTAACGGTTCAATCGACGATGGTGGCACTAATAACAACGGCAGTACGTTCGCCGCTAGAGCGTCCTATATCCCCTTCATGCAAGATAAAAACCATATGCTACAAGTGGGGGCGGGTTATCTAACTAAAGGCGGTGGTGATGAGTTTAGATTTAGACAGCGCCTAGTGAGCCACGAAGACACCACTCGCCATCTAGATACCGGGACGGTTAACGACTTTGATGGCGCCGACGCCTTTACCGTTGATGCCATGGCGATTATGGGACCTTTCCATGCCATGGCCGAATATCTGGATTACTCTGTTGAAAGAACGACTGCAAACGCCAGCGATATCGATATCGATGGCTATGCTCTTGAGGCGGGCTATTTCTTAACCGGCGAATCCTTAAAATGGAAAAATGGCTATACCTCCGGCATTGCACCCGCTTCGAAATCTGGGGCCTGGCAGATAGCGGCTCGCTTTGAATCTACCGAAATCGACGGCAATACGTCCTCAACAACGGATGAAGCGGACAAGTGGACCGTGGGTATCAACTACTATCCAACACAAAATACACGTTTGATGTTGAACTACGACAAAGTCACCGATGTAACCAAAAACGGTGTCAACGTAGACTTTGAGCCCTCGTCACTTAAATTTAGAGCTCAAGCCTATTGGTAACGTGTATTTACGTTAACTAGTCCGCTAGTAAAAAAGCCCCATTAGACTCTAGCTAATGGGGCTTTTTTACAATTCTAACGCTTCACCACCACACTATTAGCAGCGCCTCAGTACTATTACTTCAGTAAAGTGATTACTTTAGTAAAGTGTTAACACTTACCTGACTACTGCTTGGGCTTTGAATAGTCTACGTCGTTGCAATAGACTATTTTAATTTCGCTTTGCTCAGTTGACCGTGCCAAACATAGTTGGTAACCACCCCTTTACCGTCGCCATTAGCCGCCTAAGTCCTGCACTCGCCACCACGATGCTCGACATTTTTATGATCGTGGGTACTGTGGTGTGGATACCGTGCGGTGAA
>JBLHLU010000261.1:0-5826 GCA_047623385.1 Paraglaciecola psychrophila | reverse complement strand
ATCGCCAGCCCAGGCAATGTCGTAAACTTTCTCCTGTGCTTTGCCACTGCTATCAACCCAGCCTTTAACTACTTGCAATCGATCTAAGGTAGCACCAATAGGATCCATACGCCCGGCAATCAAAAAACCAGGCGCTGTATTTTTAGGCCCGGCGCTAATATCGCCCCCCATCGGCACACCTTTTTGATAACCGACCTCAGCAATATCACGCTGTTTGGCATCGGCGGCGCTAAACTCCCAACCGGCGAACATTCTTAGTGACATGCGCGGCCCGCTGGTGCCGTAGGTTTCTTTGCGTTTCATCGCGTCGAAAATTGACTGGCGGGTATTCTCTTTAGCCCACACCGCCGCCATCCCTGAAGCGGAGAACTCCCAGCCGCCCTGCTTGGTACGGGTTTTTTGTTTAGGCTTCTTTTTTGGCAACTTCCAGCGATCGGGGCTGGGTTCTTTGAAAGCATTTTTTCCGTAAAAGTTATTCTCTTCGGCACTGGGAATACCGGTATGGGAATCAGTTGAGCCGATAACACCAAACCTAAAGGGGTTGGCTCCCACGGCCTGGTCTATCAGCAGGCCATTTTTAAGCGCTGCGCGAACATAGCTGCCGTCAAACATATCAGGGGTGGTCGCCTGCACACCACCTAGGTTACCTTTGTCCCAAGTTTCAAAATCGGCGAATTCGTCATTGGGCGACAACTGCGCGTGGGTTTCACTGTCGCCCTTAATTTGGGTGATCTCGGTCAGCGGTTCCCAACGCATTCTGTTGTTGGCATAGGCAGCGGTAATCGGCTCGCCGTTGTTGCGCCGAGTTTGGAACATAATGCCGTTAGACAGATTACTGTTATGAGGAATCGCCAATACTTGCCCTCCACTGCTGTCTTCATAGCGTTGCATCCAGGCCCAGAGTTGCTCGGGGTCCTGACCGCTACTGTTGCTGTCTAAGGGCTGGGTTTGCGACACTTTATCTTCACCATCGGCGAAGATAACTACCCGATGTAAATTGTTGCCCTGTATTAATGAGCTCCACTCAAAACCGTGAAAGGCGGTGAAAGTTCCGGGGTTGTTATAGCGCGTGGCGGTTTTAACAGACTCTTGCCAGACATCGTTAATCAGATCAGTAGCCTCTAGTACCGACTGCGGTAGATTACCGGTCGCCTGGCCATACACTAATTCGCCGCCGACCAGCGCTGACTGAAACTCTCCGGCATTAAGCATTTTATACCAGCGCTGAATACGCTGGTCTTTATCAGCCAATAGCTTAGGATTGCCGGCTCTCAACTCCCTAACTAAGCCATAACCTTCGGCATGATCGGCCACTACCAAAAAATCCAACGGACGAGACAACTTCGACTTGATGCCGTGACTGGTGACCACTTCTTTACCGAGCGCTAATTGGTAAGCATCAGCGTGGGTAAGGATGGTACCAAAGGCTATCGCATCACCAGAAATAGTCGTGTGTAAATGGGTGTCACCCCACAGCGGTTGTTGGGCGTAAGGTTTGTCTGTATAGGGGCTGTACTCTAGCGAGTAATCACTGAGCCCCTTGGGCGGCGCGCCAGCGCCAGCGCAGACTGTTAAGCTCAGTGTTAAACTCAGCGCTAAGCTCAGCGCCTGCGTAGTAACACCCAGGTTATTACTCAAACTTT
The DNA here is from genome assembly GCA_047623385.1 of Paraglaciecola psychrophila. Classification (GTDB taxonomy): domain Bacteria; phylum Pseudomonadota; class Gammaproteobacteria; order Pseudomonadales; family Dasaniaceae; genus Oceanicoccus. The sequence continues at coordinate 4,183 of JBLHLU010000261.1, read as the reverse complement.
TTGTCTTCACTATGATTTTTCCATTGAATAATCAACGATAACAACCTTACTGTAACCCACTGCCACCGACTGCGCTGATAAACATCGAAAAATGACTGCAAAATAACCTTCCCAGATAGCCACAGACCATAGCGAGAGCAAACCAGAAACAATACGGCGCTGTCATTTGCTGCAATGCGCTGGAACCGGACCATTGCGATTACTGCCGATCAGCTGCGACTTAAGACATCCGAGCTAAGCCGCGCTGCAGTCACCTATACCTCGGTGCCTGCATGGTGCTAACGAGGATCATCTCGAGTACACTGAGCGATCAGAAAACGGCTCTAGCCTGCCTTGCTGCGGTATTTATAGTGGATTGACGGCAAAACCCACTGCCATTATCCGTTTTCGCAACTAACATAATGAAGGTACAGCGCCATGATACTTGGAAAATCGATTTTGGGCTTGTCAGCCCTGGTCTTTATTGCCTACGGCCTGACTAGCTTAGTCTCCCCCGCTATCCCCGCTGCCCTAGCGGGCTTAGAAATGAGCAACGGTGATGCTTTTGCCGAAATTGGGTCAATGTACGGTGGCTTGCAAACCGGCGTGGGTATGTTTTGTTTGTTGGCTTTGATAAAGCCAGAATATTATAAAGCAGGTTTACTGCTGCTAATACTGGGTATCGGCACCTTGGCCTTAGCGCGTTTATTTTCTGCACTAGTGACCACCGATGTGCTCACTGCCTATACTTACGGCGCCTTGGTTTTTGAGTTTTTTATAACCGCAGTAGCGGCTACTGCATGGGCAAAAATACCACCTAACGCTGTATGACTACCCTCTGCTGGCGGCTTTCTAAACCCGCCATTGAGACGATGGTTTATACCGATCTATTTGATTTTCTGCGGCGCTGTTGATCGAATTATTTAAAGTGCTACATTGCCACTCTAACTAACCGGGCTAACCAGCGCTCAGCGCGGCTCCCAGCGCAAAAAACAGTAGCTTAGTTTTATTTCAACAACCTATGATCAACCGACAACAGTCCATTTACTCGACTACGGGTGACAAGCGAACAGCCATCGCGGTAGTGTCAGTGACTAACAATCCAGCACGCTATTGTCGAAAGAATAGTGAAGGTAAAAAGTATTGAACGCTGCAAACATTTTTGATGCTATTCCCAGTGTATTAAATGAAGAACTATTCGAGTCGATCGTTGCTACTGATACGGTAAAAATTGAGCGCATAGTATCAAAAGGCCACACCACCCCCATCGGCCGATGGTATAACCAAGACCGCCATGAATGGGTTATCGTGCTGAAAGGCTCAGCTACCATTGAGTGCGAGCATGAAAAGCCACTACATCTTAAGGAAGGGGGATATCTCAATATACCGGCGGGCACTAAACACAAGGTAACCTGGACCGATCCCGAGATAGAAACACTATGGCTTGCTGTACACTACTAAAACCCAAGAAGGGGTTCTTTTGTAAAAATACTTAACCTAACAGATCGAGACATTTTTCAGGGGTAATTTCAACAGGTTTATTTAAAGTGTGGTTTTTTTAAGTAGTTTTTTTAAGTAGTTTTTAAAGTGGTAGATGAAAGCGACACAACAGTCATTATCACTGAACCGATAGACAGCGTCAAAATCGAGTAGTAGTTAGCCATCAGCGGGGAAACAGTTAGTTTACTGCCTAGACGTCGTCTTTTAGTCACGCCCATTTTTAACCGGTTGCCGCAGTTTCGATCTGGAAAAAATGCATTGCGCTATGTTTTAGCGCATTGATTCATTATTGCAGTTTAGGCACGTCATCGCATGGGTATTTAATTGTCACCGTTTGATGCTAGCGGTGTTTTTCAAGATAGTTAGTTGTTCTCATTGCACAAGAACGCACCTGTAGCGAAGTTTGCCCGGCGCAGTGCACTGTAGAGAAAATGTCAAAGTGGATAATCGATAGCTTAACAGGTGAAGAAGTCTGGCTTAGCCCGGCAACAATGCCGGACTAAGGGCAAGGTTAACTTTCAGGTTCGTAGCGCGCAATAATATCGCGAACGAGGCCACTGCGAACTATATCGAGATGACTGAACTGGTGTATGTGAACACCGTTAACACCACGCAGCTTTGTCGCGGCGTCTGCCAATCCATTAGCGCCGTGAATGTCACTCTGCGCGATGTCACCACTAATAACAACTTTGCAGTCTTCGCCAATTTTCGTTAAAAACATCTTCATTTGAGTCGGCGAGGTATTTTGTGCCTCATCGAGTATCACAAAGGTATTCTCGCCGAAGGTTTTACCGCGCATAAAAGCCAGCGGTGCTGCTACTATACGACCGTGACGCAGGCAGTACTCCACTGTGCCCGCACCAAGACGTTGATTAAGAATATCCCTGAAGGCATCGATATAGACATCGAACTTATCGTTGATGTCTCCCGGCAAAAACCCCAACTGTTCTCCCGCCTCCACCGCGGGACGCGTTAAAATAATTTGTTCAATGCGCCCAGATTCTAAAGCTTCGCAGGCTAACGCACCGGCGCAGTAGCTTTTCCCCGTTCCAGCTGGGCCGAGGCCAAAGGTTAAACTATTTTACTCAATGGCAGTAATATATTGGCGCTGGGCTTCGTTTTGAGGGCTGAGTTCTTCGGTGCTGCGACGGGGAGTGTAGGCTTGGTTAAGATGAGAAGATTGAGAGTTAATGTCAACAATATCGGCGCTGTCGTTCTTTCGTTTGCGGGATGACCGGCGTTTGTCTTCCGGATGACTGCGTTCGTGTTGATATCGATCGCGGCTCGAATGTCGTTTCGTATGAGATTTTCTGGGCATGAGTAATTTCCTTATTTGCAGTTTACAGTCATTAAAAATAGACAACTTTCAAACGTACAATGGCAATCAAACAATCTCATTAAATAGTGTTACAGTTTTTTCGCCCTCCCTTCGTTGATTATAATAAATTAATTACACCATTGATATTGTGCCAAAGCAAGACCCAAACCGAAAAAATAATGCGCGCTTAAAAAAGGCCGCTTCACCACCGCGGCAACTCTCTCTAGTAGGGCGCACTAGCCTCGGGGCTGAACAAGGCTGAACCAGAGCCGTTACCGGCATCACCTTTATTGTCGGTTCTCAGCTGAGCCCTACCAGCGAAAAAAACATTGCTTAAGGTCTAATTCCTTACCGATCATTAGATGATAGATCGAAAAGCCCCGAGCCTAGCTAAAAATTAGTGCTGTCTGGTACTACTGAGTTGTAGCTATCTAACAGAGTTAATACTAGTCAACTCCAGTTATAAAAAAGCTTCGTAGTCTTGCTAAGTGCAATACTTAGATTATTGGGTGTGGGGCACATTCACTGGTGGGGAAAATTACTTGCGGAGAAAAGTTACTTGCGATGTACTGGCGAGGCGTTACGATTTAAATGAACACCTTTGTAGCGGATATATCAGTGCTCTTCGAATTTAGCGATAACGGTAGACTACTATTGCCTACCTATTGAGCCCATTGCCAGCGTGACAGCACAACTAGAAAAGACCTATAGCTACAAAATATTCGTTGTGAAAAGACCATAAGCAGATATTGGCCCAACGCTGACCTTAAAAGCCAACTAACACTACTATCTTACTGTCGGCAGGCAACGTAGCTAGCGACACTATTCTATGTCATTTCATCCAGAATGTTGACCGCTAAAAAAAGCAAGTGTTGTTGAAAAGGCAGTGGTTATATTTTCACTAGAGCAATAACAACAAACTATGGTTGGCTGAAAGTAACGCTGTGTAAGTATGACCATAGCCATTAATCAGTAAATAATGCCGACATATTTCCAGTTATTAGCTGAATACAATTCGTGGTTAAAAAAGCGTGTTGACTAGAGCTGGCCCACATGACTCAGCGGTAAAATAGTGATAATTATGGGCCATATTTTACTTCTAATTTTGGCGTGTTAAATCATCTTCTAGTGTTCCATACTCTTTGACTTGTACGCTTTTCTTAGCATAACTTATGTTGTCAAATAACGGTTTTTTTTCGCGCTGTTGATATATCGCTGGTGTTCGACGTTATGCTATCTCCCAATTTTTCTTGCTCGCTATAGCCGGAATGACAATCGACGACACCGGTGTTCAGTGTTCAGTGTTCAGTGTTCAGTGTTCAGTGTTCAGTGTTCCTATGAACCCACTAAGAAATTAACCGGTCAACTAAGTGGTAGTTTCCAGCA
>JBLHLU010000260.1:0-5831 GCA_047623385.1 Paraglaciecola psychrophila | reverse complement strand
CCAGCGGCACTACCGGCGAGCCGAAGGCGGCAGTGCTGCGGCAAAAGCATATGGTCTCTTATATTTTAAGCTCGGTAGAGTTTGCCGGTGCTGGAGAGGAGGAGACTTCTCTGGTCTGTGTGCCGCCTTACCATATTGCAGGCATAACGGCTGTATTGAGTTCGGTCTATTCTGGGCGCCGGGTGGTGCAGTTGTCTAACTTTGCCGCCGAGCGCTGGATCGAGTTGGCTCGCAGTGAAAATATTACCAGTGCCTTTGTGGTGCCGACTATGTTGGCGCGAATTGTCGAGGCGTTAGAGGGCGAGAGTTCTGCCAATATGCCCAAGCTGGGATCACTGTCTTTTGGCGGTGGCAAGATGCCGCTGCCGGTATTGGAGCGGGCGATGGCCTTGTTTCCCGACACCGATTTCACCAACGCTTACGGCCTCACCGAAACCAGCTCCACCATCAGTGTGCTGGGCCCTGAGGAGCACCGTGAATGCGCCGCCAGTGACGATGACTATGTTAAACGCAGACTGGTTTCAGTCGGTGTACCGCTGCCGGGTATTGAAATCGATATTCGCGACGATTACGGCAAAACCTTGGCTGCTGACCAAAGTGGTGAGATTTTCGTGCGCGGCGAACAGGTATCCGGTGAGTATCGGGGCATTGGCAAGCTGACTGATGACGAAGGCTGGTTCCCCACCAAAGATAGAGGTTTTACCGACACCGAGGGCTTTTTGTTTTTGGAGGGACGGGCCGACGATGTGATAGTGCGCGGCGGTGAAAATCTATCTCCCGGTGAGATTGAAGACGTGTTACTACAGCACCCGGCGGTAGCCGATATCGCCGTAGTGGGCATACCCGACCAGCAATGGGGTGAGGGTATCGCGGCAGTGGTGGTACTCAAAGCGGGTGCACAGGCTGAGGTATTGGAGCTGCAAGACTGGGTCAAAAGGCAGCTGCGTTCATCGCGAGTGCCGCAGCTGATTCGCTTTGCCGACGAACTGCCTTATAACGCCACGGGTAAGTTGCTGCGTAGAGAGGTAAAAGCCTCGCTGTTAGCTGAGTGAGCGAGCGGTGATAGTTTCAGTTATTGAAGGGTCATTAACAGCGTATTGGAGCGGTGCATGTCAACCTGTGATGTAGTGGTTTTTGACCTCGGCAATGTGTTGATCGACTTCGATCCTCTGCCGGTTTATCGAGATTATTTTGGTGATGACAGCGACGGCTTTGCGGCCTTTTGTGCCAGTGGTCGTATCTGGGAAATTTTGAATCACGGCCATAATATTATTGGCAGTTGGGATACCGGCTTTGATGAGCTTATTAGACAACGCCCTGCCTGGCGCGATGAGGTTGAGCTGTTTCGCAGCGACTGGTTTAAATTTCTGCTGGGACCGATGACAGCATCTGTTGCGGTATTGCAGGAACTAGACCGAGCTGCGGTGCCGCTGTACGGGCTGACCAATTGGCCGGCCCAAGTGTGGCCGCCACGCAGTCATGCCGATACTTTGGCGCAGCACAATTACGACTTTTTGCAGAGCTTCCGGGATATCGTGGTGTCGGGCATCGAGCAATTGCGCAAGCCCGATCCAGCGCTATACCGGCTGGCGCTTGAGCGCTGGCAGCTAACGCCGGAGCGCTGTTTGTTTGTAGACGACTTACTGGACAATGTTGAAGCGGCCCGCGACTTGGGCATGGCTGGGCATCACTTTCATAGTGCGGCTGAACTGCGCGACGAATTGCTGGCACTGGGCTTGATATAGTCGACTGCTACTTTCTGCAGCTAGCCGGTGCCGACAGCCGGGTATGGTGTTATCAATGTAGGACGTATCTTAACCGCAAGAAATAGTCGTATGAAGCAATACCAACAAACAACACCAACAAACAACACCAGCAAAAAGCGGTAGAAATAATAGGAAAAGACCACTCACTAGCCCACTATGCTGTCTGCTAGTTGCAGCCTTAGCACTGCGCAGCGAATTGTACCGTTGCTATATGAGCGCCCATTGCTTATCGCTCAGCGCACCACATTCACCACCGTTCACCATATTCAACATAGTCACCACCGTTCACTACACTGCACTGAGTGCCTGGCGTTGCATCGAGCGGCTCATCCACCACAGAAAAAAAGCAATCAAAATCCCGTACCCCGTCGCCATCAACAACCACGGTAAAACCGTAGTCTGGGTGCCTGCTAGCACATTGCCCAACAGTGTTGCCTCCGCCCACAGCGGTAAAAAGGGCTGCCATTCTTTATCGGCCAAAGAACCTAGGCCGGCGACAAATACCGGGAATATGGTAGCTAGGCCGACATAGGTCTGGCCCTCTTTAAACGTCTTGGCATAGCTGGCAATACCCATCATCATCGCCGCTAACAAGCCGATAGTGGGAAGCGATACCAATACAAAAATCAGCGCACTGCGCGCTGTGAGATTAAAACCTAGGCTGAGGCCATTGAGTTCGATATTGGCGTAGGCGACAAAGCCTGAGCTGATCGCTAACAGTAGTCCGCAGCTACCGACGATCAGTAACATCAGCCATTTTGCCAGCGGTATCGTCCAGGGGCTAATCGGTTGTAACAAGAGTGGATACAAACCGTGGCGCTCGCGCTCACCGGCGATACAGTCGATACAGGCGGGCATCACTGAATAGATCGGTGTCATCAACAGCATAAAAACAAACAGCGGCGCTAAAAATCGTGTCAGGGAGGGAGCTTCGCCACTATCTTGCTGGTGTACTGCGATCGGGTTCATCAGTACCGGCGATAGCCCCTGCGCCAGTAGTCGGTTGCTGGCCAGTTGCGAGGCATACAGTTGGATAAGCGATAGCAGTCGGCTGGCCACGGCGCCATGGCCAGACATATCACCACTGAGAATTAATTCGGCCCGGTAGCCGCTTGCCAATTTTTGCGGGTAGTCGATGGGAATACTGAGGGTGAGCTGCGCCTCGGATCCGGCGTTAAAACCCCGCGCCGATAAAAAGGCAACTAGATCTGGGGCATGGTCTTGGCCGTGGATAATTATTTCGGCAGACTTAGCTTTTTGTGCTTCCTGGGCGGCAAAATAATACCCCGCCAACATAAATACCGGCATCAGCAAACTCAACAAAATGGCCGATACCAACGAGCGCCGATCTCTGACAACTTCTTTAAGTTCTTTGATGAGTAGAATTTTGGTGATGTGTAATAGTGTTATCATTGTTTGCCCACCGTTACCATAAAGGCCTCTTCGAGATTTGTTGTGCCGGTGGCATTGATCAGTTCGGCGGGGCTGCCCTCGCTGTGCACTCGGCCGTCGGCGATAACCGCGACTCGATCGGCCAGCAACTCAACCTCTTGCATGACATGACTGGAAAATAAAATACCGGTGCCACTATCGCGCAGGCGCAATACTACGTCTCTAAACTGTCTTACCGCGAACACGTCGAGGCCGCGGCTGGGCTCGTCCAATATCAAAAATTGGGGGGAGTGCACCATTGCACGTGCCAGTGCCAGTTTAACGCTTTGGCCATGACTAAAACCTTTGCTCAACCGTTCGGCGATATCGGTTAGGTCTAGCAGCAGCAGGGTATGTTCCACGGCCTTAGTCAGAGCCTTGCCCTTGAGGCCTTGTAGGGCACCAAAAAAAGCCAAGTGTTCGCGTACGGTGAGTAAGTTAAACAGTCCGGTTTTATCGGGGAATACACCGATTTTTTTCCGCGCCGCTAGTGGCTGGCTAAAGGGGTCGATGCCATCAATGCTAACGGTGCCGGCATCGGCCCGCAGCAGGCCGGTCAAAATATTAATGGTGGTACTTTTGCCGCTACCGTTGCCACCGAGTAGCGCGACAATTTCACCGGCTTCAATAGAAAAGCTGACATCACGAACCGCCGCCACCTCGCCGTAGGACTTTTTCAGTGCGGTAACTTTAATCATGGCGGCGCTCGTGCACAATCGCGCCGAGTCGATTGACGATAAAGGGTTGCTGGTAGTTTTGCTGTTCACAGCGCTGTGCAAACTGCTGTTGTGCCAGGGTCGCGTCAGGATCGTCGATAAAATCGTCGATCAGTTCACGCACACATTTTTTGGCAGAATTCATATGGCCGCCCCGAGCAATAATCAAGTGGCGGTTGTTAGCAAATTCCAAAGCGGTACTCGCTGCCATGGACGGCGGCGTAATAGGATCTAGCGCACCCGATAGCAGTAGCACCGGAATGCTGGCTGCGGCTGGGTTTGCCGGGGGCAATAGCTCCACATCGGCAGTGACTGGCCAATCGGCGCAAATCGTCTTCATTAGTTGGCTCGCATAGTCGCGGAAAAAGGGATCACTGGCAGCAGCGGTTGGTGGCAGCGGGTTTCGGCGCAGCTCGCCACTACAGACCACCGCATAGTGAGCGCCTTGGTACAGTGTTTTTATGCCAAGGTAGTGGGCGTTGTCTAAACCCAGAGCCGCTAGTGGTTGCCAATTGTCCTCACTGGCTGCCTGGCTTAGGGCCCAGGGAATAAGGGCCCGAGTCTGGCTTTGGTATAGAGCAGAAAAAACCAGCTGGGCGACTGCCCCACGACTGGTGACGGTATCAATCACTAGCCCAGTAACCGGGTGGCGATAACTAATACTCTGCAGCTCGGGCAAGCTGTCGAGTAACTGCAGCGGGTTAAAATCTGGGAAGGCATTGCTACAGTGAGTGGATGCAGCGCAGTCGCTGACCACAGTATTGAGTGCCTTAAGGGCATTGGCTGGCTGGCGCTCTATATACGAAGGGGAGAAGGGCACTACCGCGTCCAGTACCGCACTGCGAACCTGCTGCGGGTAGCTGCGCATATAAAGTTGCGCCAGCCGAGTGCCATAGGACACTGCCCATAGATTCAGTTGCGGGGCATTGATGGCCAGGCGTAGGGCCTCTAAATCTGCCACCGCATTCATCGAGGTATAGCTGGTTATGTCACCGGCACTGGCTAGGCACTGCTCAATATGGTTAGCAATGCGGCCGCTCGGTAGCTGCGTTAGTGGCGGTGGTTCGAAGTCGCTGTCGCAGGGCAGCGGCGCCGAGCGGCCGGTACCGCGAATATCAAAGAAAATAATGTCGCGGCTATTACGCAGTGCGTTGAGCATGGGCAGCACCGTTGCGGTTAGATCACTGGCGCCTTGGCCGGGGCCGCCGACCAAGACCACCAACGGGTCTGCAGCTGCAGTACTGGCCTGGGCCGGGGCAATAATACCGCCCAATGCAACTAATCTGGCATCAGTGGAGGTGCTGGTGCCAGTTGAGCTGTCAGTAATGGTGTCAGCGGGGCTATTAATCTGAGCGCTGTCTGCTAACTTTCCGGTGGTTGCTGGCTCAGCGTTTAGTGGCCGGTGCAACACATAACATTGCGCGTGGCGAGACAGCCCCGGTATAAAACAGGGCTCGGTGGTAAAGTTACTGGCAGCGCTGGCAGCGTAGACCGCAGGGGACAGCAATAGCAGGGCTAAAGCGGCAGTTAGGCATAGCCTTAACGCTAGCCACAGTTGCGACGATAGTCGTCGGATAAGCGTGTCAGTAAATGGAGTCATGCCGGTAGTCTTATTCTTCGAGCTCTAGCCACATCGGCAACAGAGTCATTGACACTATTATAGGGGTTGAAAGTTATTTCGTTCAACTGCTTGGCATGGGATCACTGCAACAGCCCTCAGCAGCTGGCAGCGCAACAACCGCTGCTAGCTTGCCAGCTAGACTCACCTGAAACCTGTTTGTTGCTATCGATAAGACGCGGCAAGGAAAATAACAGCAAGCGGGCGGGGGCCAATAGCAGCGGCAATGGCAAACTCGCTATGACCAGCCAAAAAGCCAGTTGCGGCTGTCTCGCCGTCCTGTATATCCACGTATCGATA
>JBLHLU010000259.1:0-5859 GCA_047623385.1 Paraglaciecola psychrophila | reverse complement strand
CCACTACAGCGGTCAACGCTATTCAGGAGCGCAGGCAAGTCAGGTTGTTTGTGCGAGCGGATATTTTGGGTAAGTTCGTCAACTGTCTGGTCTACACACCACGGGAAATTTACCGGACAGAGTTGCGAACCCAGGTACAGGCACTGTTATGCGATGCCTACGGGGCAATGGAATCGGAGTTCACCACGTATTTTTCCGACTCTATTTTAACTCGCACGCATTTCATTTTGCGGGTAGACCCTACTCAGTGCATGCCTATCGATGTGCAGTCTCTAGAAGAGGAAATTATGAACGCGACGATGTCCTGGGGAAATCACCTGAGCAATTATCTGGTTGACGAATACGGTGCGGAGGACGGCGCCGCACTGAATAAGCTATATCATAATGCCTTTGCGCCGGGCTATACCCACGATTTTGAACCCCGGGCCGGCGTCGGTGATATCGCGGCTATTGAAGCTTTACTGAGCAACCGCAGTCATAGTGGTGACGATCTGGGGATGAATTTGTACCGCCGGGCCGGTGATAACGAACAGACCGTGCGGCTGCGCCTAATTCACCTCGATTGCCCCGTACCGCTGTCCGACGTGATGCCAATACTGGAGAATCTTGGGCTTCGGGTAGAGAGTCAGCGCCCCCATGGGATCGAGCGCGAGGATGGTCTTTCAGTCTGGGTACACGAGTTTTTGTTGACCCACGGACTGTCGCAGCAGATCGATTTTGAACACGACGGTGCGGTATTTCAGGGCTCATTTCAGCGTATTTGGAAACGCGATGCGGAGAGTGATGGATTTAATAAGTTGATTCTTGCCGCCGGTTTAGGCTGGCGACAAATCGCTATGCTGCGCGCCTATTCCCGATATATGAAACAGATTCAATTTAATTTTAGTGGCGATTATATTGCCGATACCCTCTACCACCACTTGGGAATAACCGAGCTGATCGTTGAGCTGTTTAATGCCCGTTTTGATTGCCAGCGCAGCGACGTTGAGCAAAGTGCCGCCAACGGCGCCAGAAACAATGCCAGCGCCGCGGAACAGGCTCTGGAACAACGGCTTATCGAGGGGTTAGATAGTGTCGAAAATCTGGCTGAGGATCGTATTATTCGTCAGTATGTGGCCTTAATTAAGGCCACAGTACGCACCAACTATTTCCAGACCACAGACTCCGGTGATCTTAAAAACTACTTTTCTTTCAAGTTATTACCCGGCCAAATTCCCGATATGCCGCTGCCGCTGCCGCTGCCGGTGCCGATGTTCGAAATTTTTGTCTACTCGCCGCGGATCGAGGGCGTACATCTGCGTGGCGGCAAAGTCGCCCGGGGCGGCCTGCGTTGGTCCGATCGCGCGGAGGATTTTCGCACCGAGGTGCTGGGGCTGGTCAAAGCCCAACAGGTAAAAAATGCAGTGATTGTACCCACCGGTGCCAAGGGTGGTTTTGTCGCCCGGCAGCTGGCGAGTTTCACTGACCGTGCGGCGATGCAGGCCGAGGGCATCAGCTGCTATAAAATATTCATTCAGGCGCTACTCGATATCACCGACAACCTCGACGGTGATAAGGTGGTGGTGCCGCTCAATGTATTGCGCAAAGATGACGACGATACTTACCTAGTGGTCGCGGCCGACAAAGGCACGGCCACTTTTTCCGATATCGCCAACGACCTGTCGTTAAAAGCGGGTTTTTGGCTGGGAGACGCCTTTGCCTCCGGCGGCAGTGAGGGTTACGACCACAAAAAAATGGGCATTACCGCCAAGGGTGCCTGGGTTTCAGTACAGCGTCACTTCCGCGAAATGGCTATCGACGTGCAGCGCCAAGACTTTACGGTAGTCGGTGTCGGCGATATGGGCGGTGATGTGTTTGGCAACGGTATGTTGCTGTCAGAGCATATTCAGTTGCTCTGCGCCTTTAACCATTTACATATATTTATTGATCCTAATCCTGATGCCGCCAGCAGTTTTGTTGAGCGTCAACGCCTGTTTGAGGGCCCCAGCTCCGGTTGGGGTGATTATGAGCAGTCACTGATATCGGCTGGCGGCGTTGTGTTTCTGCGCTCGGCCAAGTCTATTGCGGTTTCAGACGCAATGAAGAAGCGCTTTGATATTAGCGCTAACCGACTAACACCTAACGAGCTAATCAAGGCGGTGTTACTGTCGCCGGCGGATCTTTTTTGGAACGGTGGTATTGGCACCTACGTCAAGTCCAGCGCGGAAACGCACAGTGAGGTGGGCGACAAGGCCAATGATACGGTTCGAGTCAACGGCGCTGATCTGCGCTTTAAAGTATTGGGTGAGGGCGGTAATCTGGGGATGACACAGTTGTCTCGGGTTGAATACGCGCTGGCTGGAGGGCGCTGCAATACCGACTTTATCGACAATGCTGCGGGTGTTGACTGCTCCGACCACGAGGTCAATATTAAGATCTTACTGAACGCAGTTATTGCCGATGGTGATATGACGGCAAAACAGCGCAATGTACTGCTCGAAGAGATGACCGATAGCATCAGCGAGTTGGTGCTGGCCAATAATTACCAGCAGAGCCAGGCTTTCAGCGCCGCTGAACGCGAGTCGCTGTTGCGTACTGGCGAGTATCGACGATTAATCCAGTCGCTTGAAAATAGTGGTCGGCTCAATCGGCAGTTGGAATTTATTCCCAGCGACGAGGCGCTATTGGAACGCAAGAACGTCGGCAAAGGACTGACTCGCCCAGAGTTGTCAGTACTGATCTCCTACGTTAAGTCGCAGTTGAAAGAGCAATTAGTCGACTCTTCGGTACCCGACGACAGCTATATGTTAGCGGCAGTGGAAAGTGCTTTCCCAGAACGCCTGCGCCTCGAATTCAACAACGAGATTCACAGTCACCGACTGCGCCGAGAAATTATCTCAACGCAGCTGGCCAATGATCTGGTCAATACTATGGGCATCACTTTCGCCAGCCGTATGGGGCAAGCTACTGGCGTCGATGCCTGCGATATTATGCGTGCCTATGTTACCGCTCGAGACGTGTTCGAACTGCCTAAAATACTTTCTCAAATCGAAGCGCTAGACTATCAGGTAGACGCGGATACGCAGTTAGAGCTGACTGCACAGCTGGTGCGTTTGCTGCGCCGTGCGAGTCGCTGGTTTATTCGAAATCGGCGCGGAAAGATAAATCCAGCTACCCAAATAGCCAGCTTTAAAACTACCGTAGCTCAACTGCGCGAGTCTATGCCAATAGTCGTCAAGGGCAAATCTAAGCGTGATCGCGATCAGCGTTGTGCCGACTACCAAGCCAAGGGGGTGCCAGCAGAACTGGCTGCGACTATTGCCAGCGCCACCGACTATTATCCCTTTCTCGGTATCATTGAGGCGGCGCAGACTATGGATGAGCCGGTAGAGCGAGTAGCATCGCTGTTTTTCACGCTCTCGGAGCGTTTGGAATTAGACTGGTTTGCCGGTCAGATAACCAATCTGGCGATAGAAAACAATTGGCAGGCGATGGCGCGGGAATCTTTTCGAGATGATTTGGAATGGCAGATGCGCGCACTCACTGCTGCCGCGATGCGCCATATGTGCGAGCGCGGTGAAGTCGAGCCCTGTATCGATCGCTGGATGGAACAGCAAAAAGCGTTAGTGGCCCGTTGGCGCGTTATGTTGGCTGACTTGCAAAAGGCCGAAAGTCAGGAGTTTGCGATGTACTCGGTTGCCATACGTGAATTGTTAGATTTGGCACAAAACAGTAAATACGTTGAAATTGAGCCGCCTCAGTAAACACCGTAATGTCTTTTAGACCTGCGGTGCGCCGGCGATATTTTGTATTGTCGGTGCCCGTGACTAGTCTCCGTTGGGCTTTCCAGTGTGTTTACAAGAGGCTGTCACAGAGGCGATCTCCAGCGCTGACAGCGGGCGGTAGTGCCCGGCTTGTAGCAGCGGATCCAGCACTATAGAGCCCATGCGCTCTCGGTGTAGCGATAACACTCTATTATTGAAGAACCCTAACATTCTTTTTACCTGGTGATAGCGCCCCTCATAAATGGTCAGCCTAGCCAATCGCGGTTCGATAATCTCCAATTCGGCGCTGTGAGTGGTCATCGCTTCCCGGGCCAGATAAATACCGCGTGAAAATTGTCGTTTATACTCAACCGTCATCGGGTCTTGGGTTGTCAGTAGATAGGTTTTGGGTTTTTTTTCGGCGGGTTCGGTTATCCGGCGGGACCACTGACCATCATTGGTTAACAGCATTAACCCGGTGGTATTGAAGTCTAGGCGGCCGGCGATATGCAGTTCGCTGCGATAGCTTTCTTTGATTAAATCGACAACAGTAGAGTGTTTTTTGTCGCGAGTGGCACTGACGCAAGCCCGCGGTTTGTGCAGCATTAAATAGTATGGCCGGGCTTCTTGCAGTAGCTCAACGGCTAGTTCGACACGGCTAAACTGATTAATAGCGCGGGTGCCTTCGTTACAGATCTCACCGTCCAGACGAATTTGCCCTGCGGCGAGTAGTTGTCGCACCCGCTTTTGCCCGCACTGGGTTTTGCGGTTGACAAAGCGGTCTAGGCGCATCGGCTACTATTGCGCCGTGGGCCGTTAATTCCGGTCCATATGAGTGCGCAGCTCGAGTAGAAAGTTTTGCACCCGCTCACCGTTGGCCGCACCGATGCGCCACAGCAACTTTTCTATATCGTCCGCATCTTCCAAGTTCTTATCGGCGTATTGGTAAAGTACACTGGGCCGAATTAAACGGGGGTTTTGCGTTAGCGGTTGCGCCGCCAGCATGTTGTCCAAGGCAGCTTGAAAACGTGAATCAAAAGAATCTTTTTTACCCAACTCCCGATAGGCCTGTTCGAGCAGCGGCAACCACTGGCGATAGTACTCAGCAAGTTTTTCAGGCTGGGCGGCTAAAGCCACATCGATTAGCGCTTGTAATCGTGAGTAGTTGGCTGCTGATAGCTCTCCGCTGTCTTGGCCGGGTATTACCGGTTGCGCGCTTTGCTGCTCAACTTGAAAGGGAGTCAGTGGATAGTCAACCGGGCGATAGCGACTGGGTAGCCTGCCATCGGCCATTAGATCAACCGTCAGTACCCATTTTCGCAGCTGATCTGAGGGAATTAACCACTTTGCCAATTGCGGTGCAAAGTCTGCCACTGCTAGCAGTACCTGGCTGTCGCTCTGCTGTAACGCTAGCGGTGGTGGCGCAGCTAAAACCGGTTCCGGGGTCGGTAGCTCGATTACGACAGGGGTAGTAATGCTTACCGGGGCTGGCTGAACCGGAAGCGCTGCGGGCCTGACAATCTTAGCCGGCGCTGGTGTGGCCGGCGCGGTGATTGTAATCGGTTGTTGGGGGCCTCGAGTCCAAGCAATTATAATGATGATAGCGACCACTACAACGGCGATGATACCGAGAGTACGGTTGCGTTTGCTATTGTCGATGACAGTATTGTTGGGCGCTACGTCACGCTCGGCCACCATGGGTTCGGATTCGGAATTCATAACACGGTCCAGTTGTCGGCGGTCTATTGACCGGTATTGTTACCATTTAGTCTAACGTACAACAGCTGCTGATAGAACCCTGATAGCCCCGGGCTGGTTTATTTGTCTCGAATAGCTGGCATTGCGGGTGCAAGCTGTAGCATCTGTCTGGCCGGGAAATATTACGGAGGGTAATAACGGGAGCAAAAAACGCATGGGTGCAGATATTAGTGACATTCGCCGCAGGTAAAAAACTCAGGTAGATGACAAACAGTTACTGACTTGCTTAGCGTATAAATACAGCTGTGTAATTAGCTACTGCAGTTTGGTCGGCAACTGGGGCGATAACTTGAGTGACAATTTGAGTGACAATTTGAGTGGCAACTTGAGTGACAGCAGAGACTGCCACATCAGCACC
>JBLHLU010000258.1:0-5860 GCA_047623385.1 Paraglaciecola psychrophila | reverse complement strand
TAAGCTAAAACCAACAAGCAACAAGCAACAAGCAACAAGCAACAATTTGATAGTCTATTTTAGTCATTGAATTGTATGCGGTAAATACCAAAGGTCATTCACATATTGCCATTTTCTTGGCAGCTAATAATGTGTGTTCGACCACCAAATCCAAATTTCACCGACTGTTACGCTAACAGACCGTGTTCACTAAGCACTCTATAACATCTTGTATAGAGGCCCATTAAGCCTCCGTAGATCTCAAATAGCCCGGCATTTACCCGCTCTGAGTTGCGCGGTTATTGAACGCTAAGCGATAGTTAAAGCCGTTTAATCGACAGCTTTAAACCATGCATTGCACAAAGCTACTTAGCCGCCGCCGTGTCGGTCGATGTCATTGATAGTTTGTCTCAATAGTTTGTCGCAATAGATTCTCTCAGTATATTCTCTCAATATTACGATCTGCTGATTTGTCGCTTCGCAGAACATAGCAACAAGCACCATAGATCATCATCAGCATGGGTATTGATCAACGTCGGTGCGTTCACCCCGCTCGCTTTTAGCTGGTTTAATATCACCGCCAGCGTGAGCGGATGTCCACGGCCCCACTTCGAGTGCCAATGATCTAATAGATGCTCACTGCATTATCTTTCTACTGCGCTGCTAGACGGTCGGCCTTGGGGTCATAAAGTGCAATTTTTTGCTTAAACGCCGCTGTATCAACAGCGTTTAGTTAACTCGTAACCACGCCAAACACTCTTATTTTTGTGCCCTACGCAGGTTCGCACTGTTCCCCCTCGGCACAATGCAATGTGCGAGGGTTTACCCTTGTGTGCTCTCGCACTCCCGGTGTTGCCGCGCTCAATCGTCAGTTATACCAGCGCTATACGCAATATTTACACTACAATTACACAACATATGCGCAATAGAGTGTGACCTTATTCGCCTACCGTAGCGGTCACTGACGATTGCACGATTTCATTGCGCCCTGGACAATCCCCCTCTATCACAGCCAGTGATTCTAAAGACAGGCCATCTGCCGACTGTTAAATGATCCAAATAAACCTTTTTAACGTATAGCTGTTAATCGTTAAAAACTCATGCAATGATCTAACCTCTAACAACTGCCAATACGAGAACATTCAATGAAAACCGTACTTATTACCGGCGCGAGTTCGGGTATTGGATTACAACTGGCTAAAGACTACGCTGATGCGGGCTGGCATGTCATTGCCTGTGGGCGACGAGCCGATATATTGGCTCAGCAGCTACCGGGCGAAAGAGTCAGCAAAGTCGTGTTCGACATTCAAGACCCAGAAAAAGCTAGCGACGCTTTAGCCGAATTCAGTAGCATTGATCTGGCCATTCTTAACGCGGGAACTTGTGAATATATTGATGACGCCTTAGCTTTTGACCTTGCTCTTTTCAAACGGGTCATCGACATAAACGTCATAGGTACCGCTAATTGCCTCACGGCAGTGTTACCTAAACTAAAAGCTGGCTCACATCTTGCCATCGTTAGTTCAACAGTAACTACTCTTGCACTGACACGATCACAGGCCTATGGCGCGTCTAAATCGGCATTAGATTATCTAACGCTTAGCCTAGCGGTCGATTTGGCCCCGACCATAGATGTATCTCTTATTCGTCCGGGGTTTGTCGAAACCCCCTTAACCGATAAGAATAATTTTGCCATGCCCGGCAGAATTTCGGTTGAAAAAGCCAGTGTTTACATTATGGAAGGCTTAGCAGCGCGTAAAAAAATCATTAACTTTCCACCACTACTTCACGCCTTAATGACTCTCGTATCGTGGTTGCCCAATGCGTTATGGCATCGAATTGCTGTAAAAATGCGTCAACAATGAAGGCTATTACAAGCAAAATATCTGTGTCCCTTATTTGGAAGATCTTCCAGTACATTAGCTTTCAATTAATTTGGCTCACGGCTGTTGTCGGAGGCAATGCTTGGTTGTGGCTGGTACTAGTACTAATAGCACTGCATTTGTACTTCAGCCCAACTAGAATGGCAGACATTAAGTTGTTACCGCTAGCGCTTATAGGTATCGCGGCAGACACTGGATTGACCTTAGTGGGTGTTTTTGAATTTTCTTCACCGCCTTTATGGCTGGCCGCAATATGGTTTGGCTTTGTCCTCAACTTTGGACATAGTCTCAGCTTTCTAGCTAGGCTACCGCGTATTACACTGGCGCCTGTAGGGGCCGCCGCCGGCGTCTGGTGCTATTTGGCGGCTTGGAAGTTAGAGGCCGTTGTACTACCTTTTGCTATGTGGCAGACCATAGTGATAATCGCTGTGGTATGGGCGATAATACTACCGTTGTTAATCGTTCTTGACAGCCACTACCGCGAAGGAAGCTTATCGCGGCAACCACAAAATCCTTAACCTCCAATCAACCAAACCTCAATTCGTCGATGGGACAAGGCTTGGCTATGCCATAGCCCTGTGAATAATGAATGCCGATTTCCTTTAGCTTTGATTCTATCTCAGGGTTCTCAACAAATTCAGCCACCGTCTTTTTACCCATTATCTGACCCACCTCGTGAATGGACTTCACCATAGCGTAATCAATCGGATCATCGACTATACCTTTGACAAAAACACCATCAATTTTCAAATAGTCCACCGGTAGATATTTCAAATAGGCAAACGATGAAAACCCAGTGCCGAAGTCGTCAAGGGCAAACAAACAGCCTTTTTCTTGCATCATTTGAATAAACACCGTTGCTTCACTTAAATTGGATATAGCTGCGGTTTCGGTGATCTCGAAACATATTTTTTCGGGGGGAATATTATAATAGTCCAACTGATCAATAACGGCCTGTTGAAAGACTGTTGAAGTAATTGATGACCCAGAGATATTAATAGAGCACAGCGTGAGAGCAGCTAAGTGCTCCGGGTTCTTCGACAGGTATTCGAATTGATTTTTAATCACCCAGCCGTCAATTTTTAACATTAAGTGATAACGTTCTGCCGCCGGCAAAAAAGCACCCGGTGCAACAATTGAGCCGTCCACATCGAGCATACGTAATAGCACTTCATAATGAAGGCCCTGACCATTGCCATCGTAATTGGATTGTATTTTCTGGGCATACAAGCGGACGTTGTTATTCTCTAGTGCTAGATTAATTTTAGTCACCCATGCCATATCAACATGAACCTGGGCAATAGCCGAAACATTTTTTTCATAGACGCGAAAACAATTTCGCCCTGCATTTTTTGCAGCGTAGCAGGCAATATCAGCATTACGCAGCAAATCGTTGCTGTTTATGGTGAGCTCAGAAATAGGCACAATACCAATACTCACAGCGACAATAAAAGGTTTTTCCTCCCATATAAAGCGGTATCCCGCTACTACGTCAATCAGCTTTTGAGCCATTTTTTTGCATTTTCAACATTACAATATTCCATTAAGATACCAAACTCATCACCGCCTAAACGCGCTAGCACGTGCTGACCGCAAATATTGTCTTGTAATAATCGACTTATTTGGCGCAACAGTTCATCTCCTGCAATGTGGCCGCAGGCATCATTAATAATTTTGAACTGATCGAGGTCGAGATAACAAAAAACATGCTCGGCGTTATCTATATGCTTGTTTTGCATAACATGAGACAAGTAATACTCAAAGCCGCGGCGATTGACTAAACCACTCAAGGCATCGTGATTTTCCTGATATAACAACTCTTTTGGCTAGCACAGAGATCCCTCTCACGCTGCTCTTTTTTCTCTATGTCGTTAGAGATCCTATCCAGCATTCGATTAATACTCTGCCTAAGATCATCAAGCTGATTTTGCTTTTCATAATGAATTTTCGGTATACGGTTTTTGTGCGGGTTATCGAGATCCAAATTCTTGAGCGCCGAGCCAATATCAATAACTTTTTTTGTGGTGGTACGGTAAAAAACATAGATGAGTATAAAAGCCAGCAAGATATTCCGGACCAGCCCAGAAATATGTACCAGTAGCGAGCGGTCTAAAACCCCTTCGGCGGCTACCGTTGGATCAACAAAAATAGTCACCTCACCCACACTTTCACCGTCTTTCAAATACAAAGACCGGCTGAAATATTTGCTACTCCCGAATATTTTGTGATCTGGAGTCAGTTTTGATTTTTCATCGAAGAGGGATTCGAACTGAGCGAGCACAGTATTATTTTCATTGGTGATAGTGACGAAAGTAATGGCGCGGTGCTGAACAATACCTTTAGCGACTTCATCTACGGCAGCCGTGTCTAAGTAAGAAATGGCGGCAGCGGCCTCGAACTGATTAGCCGTCAGAGTTTCCATCGCAAACTGTTCTGTGGCATTTTTCTCACGCATAAAATCAATGGCAATCTGAACACAACTTAGAGAAAAAGCAACCAGCAGCGTCACTAACACACTATTTCTGGCCAGCGTATAGGACAGACTATCAGTAAAATAACCTTGATTGGGCATCATTTTATACCGCCTTGCTTATGCCTTTGTCTCAGCAACTTTAGCGCTTGATTCCGCAGATTATCAATGCACTTGTTTAGTGGGTGGTACATCAAGGCGATCGCGGCATTGAGGTCGATAAATGAGCGGAGATAAAATACGTATTTTTTGTGTTCTGAAGCGTTTTTAGCTGGCGGCTTATTAATTGGGTGGGCACCCAATACTTTCACCCGTTCTATAGACACTAGTGAGATAAACAGGGCAGCTAAGTAGGTAAGGGTTTTTTGATCGTTTGTTATTAGCATGGTAAATATCCCGCCCTTTATACAAATAGGACTTCGCTGTATCGTTTAACTATGTCACTAATATTATCAATCTGAAAACCAATCCCTATAACGCACTTATCCCCAACAGCCGGTCAACATATTATGATTCTATTTTCTAATATTAGTACTTATTTTAGTTAGGCTTCGCAGTACAGTAAAACACCGATACTAACAGTAAAAAAGCTGGTGCAACTGCACAGAACTGTGACATAAAAATTAACCGTGAACTTCCCTATTCGCGGCCAACCGGTACGCTGTGCTGCTAGCACTGCCTTGGCAGTGGTAATAACATCGCTTGAACATGTATTAACTGCGCCGCTATAGAGTTTGCCAACGCCTCTCCATACCGGCCGCGCTGGCCATAGAACCTTATGTTAACTCTACGGCCACCCCACCCTCGGTGTATCCTTGGTTAGTCAATAAGTGCCTGCAACTCTTCGTCGATCAAGGCCTTGTCGGTTAAGCCGTCGTAAAAATCGCTTACTGTGTGGCCGTTAGCCAAGCCCAGTATCGTGCCAAGTACGCTGCCACGATGGACGTTGTCTCCACCAAGATTGGTATTCGCTAATAAGCCGGCCTTTACTTGATCGGTATATTTATAGGCTAGATATAAAATACTGGGCCATGAGTCACTGATATAACAAGCCGGTGAATACCGTTGGCCAACAACTTCATTATCTGCATGCACTCTGGCTAACAAATCTGCCATTGAGACACCTATACTGCGCTTTGCACAGGCCGCGATGAGTTCTTGTGCAGACTGCGATGGTTCCCGAAACAGCAGATTATCTAAAAGATCGACATAATCACTACAGACCTTGGCCAGCGATGCATCCGGATGCGTAAGCTGCAAATGCTTGTGGCACAGTGACTTGACCTGATCCAAAGAAGTGCCTCGTAAGCGCTCGGATATCACGATAGGGCCTATCGTAACCAAACCACCTATAGAGGCAGTATCGTGAGTTATCGCACCGCACTTGTTGCGCTGTTTTCCGGCAGAAAAGTTGGCAAAGAATCCTCTGTGGTAGGACTCTGCGTAGGTATCGGGATGCATCGGGTCGTCGGCTGTCATTAACTCGATATAGCCATCGAGAAACAAATTGGCATCGTAGTGCCCTCCA
>JBLHLU010000257.1:0-5881 GCA_047623385.1 Paraglaciecola psychrophila | reverse complement strand
TTTGCGCTAGATCAAGGCTGACAATTTTCCATTGCCCCGCCACTTTTTTAAGCCGCAGAGAGTAAGTACCATTAACCTGCTGACGACAGCGCGTTGGCGCAAAGGCAGCGGGGCCCTGAATAATATGTACCGACGACAAATAAGCGGTCAACTGGCCGCTGTCGCCAGTGACAGCAACGTCTACGTTACTAATATTGTGTTGAACAAAATCATAGCCGGTGCCACCGGCGCCACGAAAAGCCGTGTTGGTCGATTGTGCCCAAGCCGCAACACCTTTCACCATCATCGCCGGCGGTTTGTCCCCAGCCCTGCTGGGAAACGTTAGACTGTCGAAGGGCATACCAAAATACCACACTGCAAACGTCGCATCCTCAGTAAAACACTGCCGATAAATAGCCAAACCAGCAGCCTCGGGATCGGTTTGTGTTTTACCGTCTCCAATGGTGTCCGTGCCCTTGGCATAGCAGCTGATCAGAGCTTCAATTTGCTCTGTATCAGAGCGCTCATGGGCGTAGCCCGCTATCGGCAAGGACACAATAGCGATACTGATCACTAGCATCATTTTGCGCCATAGGTTATTGCTAAACATCATATTCAAACCTCAGATTAAATGGTTTTATTGGTATCGACATTGCGCGTCACACTGGCGAACAAGGTATACATTGCCGGTAATACCAACAGCACCGCCTCACCGACGCGAATACTCATGCCGAACAACATACCCGGCAATAATTTTTCCTATAAACTGCTAGGTTACCTACAGCCTAATACCCTGCGTATTTTGTCGATGTTGATATCCACCGCTGCAACCACCCTCAAACAACAGTCTGCATAGCTATCGACACTACATACCCGTTGTGGTCCTACCGCTAGGCGCAGAAAAAAGCCGGGGCACAGTAAAATCGGTAGTTGGAGATTGCTGAGTGACTATAGACCCGTGCGGTTCACAGTCCTGTTGTCAGAGCCAAAACATCCCGGAACGCGAAGCCGCGATATCAAATAGCTATATCAAGTAGCTATATCAAATAGTTATATTAAATAGCTACATCAAATAGCTACAGCCAATAACAGTACTCAACAGTTAGGCCACCAGGTAAATGCAGGTGGGGAAGATCTAGAAGCAGCCTGCGCGCTTGTAAAAGTGACAGTGCGCAGCGAAACCTGGTGCGGTGTCCACGCTTTTTTATAAGTACATCGATATAGATCGCTGTACTCACCCCGCTCAGTAGAGCATCACTAGTAGAGTAGCGCTTGCGCCTCTAGCGATTGCCGAGAACTACGTTTGTATTGACTCGGCGTTAGCCCCTTCCACTGACGAAAGGCCCTAACAAAAGAATTAGGCCAGGCATAACCCAGCATCGATGCCACCTCTTCGTTCGAGCGCCCCTCTAGCACCAAACTCAGTGACAACGACAGTAAATGCTCGTCTACCACTTTTTTAACCGTGGTATTTTCACCTCGTACTTTGCGTGACAAACTTCTACCCGACATATTAAATTCACTGGCCAGTTGTT
The DNA here is from genome assembly GCA_047623385.1 of Paraglaciecola psychrophila. Classification (GTDB taxonomy): domain Bacteria; phylum Pseudomonadota; class Gammaproteobacteria; order Pseudomonadales; family Dasaniaceae; genus Oceanicoccus. The sequence continues at coordinate 4,367 of JBLHLU010000257.1, read as the reverse complement.
CCACAGAGGGTCGATGCCCACTGACGGTTGGACCTAAAATTTCGACAATTTTCTGTTGGTAATTCATTGCGCAGATACTCCAATTTAATTATAACGCCAGCTCGCTCAACAGACATTACTGAGCGCAAGCACCGTCCTGAAGTCGCGCCTCGATCGGCACAACAAAAGACAATAAAAGACAATAAAAGACAATAAATTTGCCCAACATTAACGCAGTGTTGAATTTAGTTCAAGATTAAAATCATAGCTAAACATGTACATTTGTTAAGCTAAGGAGACTGTTGTTGCAGAAACTTGACGCTATTACCATCACAAAAAACTGTTGGGGTCGGTTGGCAGCTAAGCGTATGCGGCCAACAACCCCTGCCGCAGCCGAGCTCCACAGACCAACCGAGCAACACAGCGGCGTTCAGACTTAGCTCTTCTTCGGTGGCATCTTTATTACCAGTGCCGGACAAGAAGCAGGCTGTGGTACCAGCGCGCGCGGCTCAATAGGACCAACCAGTTCCAAGAATATACCGTCGGGGTCGATGGCGTGAACAATCGCCATAGCGTCGGCGGCAGTGCCAGAGCAACAAGGCGCTATTTCCGAGAGAAACTCTACCCCTTGATCCTTCAAAATCTTCACTGCCCGCTCCATATCAGGCACCATCAGGGCGATACGGTTAATACCGATGTGATTAATTGGCGGCGGATAGGCAGGCTCAGGATTAAATGGCGACAGCCATTGAACCAAACGAAGCACGTGGCGGTCTCCGCGGTCAATCGATACATCGACACCCTTAAAGCTAAACGGTTTGTCCAAACCATAGGCTTTGGCCTCTTCGAGATTACCGGTGGTTTGAGCCAGCGGCTTGGTCTCGGTGTAACCCATCGCCTTATAAAACTTCAGCGACTCTTCTAAATTACTGACATTAATTCCTATATAAGGCATCGCGGTAATGTGCATATCGGCCTTGGTGTCACCGTGTGGCGGTGCCGCTTCCATCAGTTTGTACAACACCCCCTCAGGGTCGCGGAAAAATGCGAACTGGTCACCGGCAATACCGTAGGGCTCAGATAAAAACTCAACGCCCTGAGATTTCATAAAAGCCATGTCAGTAGCCAAATTGGTGGTGAGCAACGCCGCGTAGGCCATGCCAATATGGTTGGGCAATTCGTAGGGTGGGTCGTCGTTGAACACTGTTTTGAATTGCAATAAGTCGATGTTAGCAGAGTTTAAACTACCCGGTATATTGATGACTTCACCTTTGACCAACTCGTACTGGCAAACATCAAACATACCTAGAGCACGAGCCATCGTATGTGTGTTAGACAGCGGGAAGCCACCTTGACCTGCGGTATAACCGAGCATGCGATAAAATTCGCGGGCTTTGTCAAAGTCTTTGGTGTGCGTGGCGAAGTGAAATCTAGCCATAATGCCAATGTCTTTATCGGACTTAAAGGTCACTGCCGAAGCCATGTCGCTCAATTGTGGCGGTCGACCATCAGGTATATCTTCCGCTAGGCTGGGTGTAACAAAGGCTAATAGCGCCAGTAAAACAGTCAATTTCATTATTATTTTCCTCAGATAGGACGAGCTGGAACTGCAATTTATCACTTGGCGTTCACCGCAGCAGCCATGTTGCTGCAACCAGTATTCTGTGACACCGGTGAATTATCAGCGGCCACAATAGATCAAAATTGAACATAGTTCAAATTAATTGCATGACAGCAAAGCGCCAATGATAACCTCAACATCGTGGCCACAGAGCTCTAGGCTATCAACGGGATATCAACTGGGGGTGTTAGCAGCGGCGCCGACAACACCATTTCCAGCACTTTTTTGATCGGCCAATAGGCCTGCTAAACCCCGATGCCTTTAACAATGGCATCCAGTACCGCTTCTCGAATCTCTTGCACGTCACGTCCTTCCTCGAGCAAAAAATCTATGCGATTGTCATTAACCAAGGTAACAAAGCCGTGCACAGTGGACATTAGCAGCAGCGCCTGCACCGCCGGATCGCCACTGCGTACCACTTGCAACTGTTGGCAAACTTTAATATCTGCCACCATTTCCCTAAAAGTAGATTCACTGGTATGGCGCAAAGAATGTTGACCGCTGGAAGACAGCAGGTCGCCACTGTACATCACCCGATAAAAGGCCGGGTATTGCAAAGCAAAGTCGAAATAGCCGGCACCCAGAGCAGTAAACTGGCTGACTGGGTCGTCCTCGGCGGCGGTTTTACTGTCGGCAATGGTCTGAGCCAACAGCGCAAAGCCCTGCTCCACCACCGCTACAATCAAATCGTTTTTGTCGGCGAAGTGTCGGTAGGGAGCGGCGTGTGACACCTGCGCCCGCCGCGCAACCTCGCGCATTGACAGCCCCCGCGGGCCCTCAACGTTAATAACCTGCAGTGCCGCCGCCAGCAGTGCTGCCCGCAGATCGCCGTGATGGTAGCTGTCTTTTTTTGCCGTCATGGTAGCGCTCTTGATTAAAACTATTGGCTAATAACGACCTAGCTTAACAATTTAATCCCCATGTTTCTATTGTCAACATAAATTGGCAGTGCTACATTCAAGCCACAACAATAATTAATGAGGACCACCCCATGGCCCAAGTGATGCCTGCCGACAACCCTTTTTTGCAATTTCCCTTTGGCCCGATACAAATGGAATGCGACGCCTGTGACCTAGTCGTGGAGGGTGAAATACCCGCCGACCTCAACGGTAGCTTGTACCGCAATGGCCCTAACCAGCGCTTCAACCCGCGCAGCGAATATCACTTATTCGCCGGTGACGGTATGGTGCACGCCTTTCATATCAATGATGGCAAGGTCGACTACAACAACCGCTGGGTACGCACCGCTAAATTTAATATCGAAGACCGGGAGGGTCGCTCGGTGCTCAATGCCATGAACCCAATGGACTGCGAAGCTGAATACAGTGACTTTGCCTTTGTCGACAAAGAGGGACTAGCCAATACCGCCTTGGTGTGGCACGGCGATCGACTGCTGGCGCTGGAAGAAGCCCACCAGCCCTATGAAATAGATCCACTAACGCTGGAATCTATTGGCAGCTGGACTTACCGCGGCAAGCTCAATACGCCGATGACTGCACACCCCAAAATAGACCCCAATACCGGCGAGCTACTCTTTTTTGCCTATATGGCCTCGGGGTTTTTTAGCTCTGACTTAGCCGTACATAAAGCGGACGCGAAGGGTATCTTGACCGAGAGCATTACCATTGCCACACCCTACCCGGCGATGATTCACGACTTTGCCTTTACCGAAAACTATATCATTATTCCGGTATTTCCGATTACCGGCGATCTGGGGCGCGCCATGGAAGGCGGCCCAGCCTTTGCTTGGGAACCGGACAAAGGCATTCACGTTGGTATACTACCTAGGCACAATGCTAGCGCTGAGGATATTCGTTGGCTGGAAATGGATATGTCCTTCGCCTTCCATTTTATGAATGCCTTCGAGCTCGATGGCAAAATCATTGTTGACGCCTGCCAGTTTGAACGACCTCCGCTTTTCACTCAGGTGGACGGCAGCAGTACCGGCTCCGCCACACCTTACCTAAATCGTTGGAGCATCGACTTGGCTAGCGACCATCCGCGGGTTGAATTTGAGAAAATCGACGAACACCAATCTGAGTTCCCGCAATGCGATCCACGCTACGCAGGCCAGCAATACCGGCACGGCTGGTATACCTCACCCGATGGCACTATGAAGAGCCATCATCAAGACAATGAAGATGTGTTTAATTGTATCGGTCACTTCGATCATCTCACCGGCACCTCAGAACGCTATTCGCTGGGGCAGTGTTACGCCTCGGAAGCGGTGTTTGTACCACGCTCTGCCGACTGTCCGGAAGGCGAGGGTTACCTATTGACCGTGGTCACCAGTAACGAAAGTAAAAACAGCAGTCTGTATATTTTCGATGCGCTCAACATTACCGCCGGACCGGTAGCAAAGGTCCACTTGTCACATCGAGTACCCATGGGGTTTCACGGCACCTGGCGCGCTGACGACTGAGCGGCGGCCCTAACGCTTAGCGCAGGGCAGTACGCTAACAATGACCACTGCGATCGAGCTAGCGGCACAGGGTTCATTGCAGACAGCGATTGTCGATAGCACTTTACAGCGGTTAGACGACAATCTGCACCGGTCACTATTAATCAAGCAAGCATCGCGGTCAACGCCGTCGCTAGCAACATGCTAACCTTTGACGATATACCGACCGGGCGGTATCCGTTTTCAAGGCAGTAATGAACGCTAAGCTCGACAGTAATGTTATTAGCTGCCCCAAGCAAGTGATTGGACTCTCTGCGGCAATCGAGCGGTTGGGTCCACCCGAGTTTAAGCGGGCGGGGCCTGCGG
>JBLHLU010000256.1:0-5906 GCA_047623385.1 Paraglaciecola psychrophila | reverse complement strand
GCTGTGCCGTGCTTATGCCCCACAGCGCTTGTTCATCGTCGAGAGTAGCAAGAACATAACGGCACAGCGGCGCAACAGCTTGATAACATTGCCGACAGGCTTGCACACTACTCCACAGCAAGGGCCGGTAATTGGGGTCAAAAGCGACCGGTATCTTTAGCCTGGATAAAAGATTAATAAGAGCTGATCTATCCGCTGGCTCGAGTATCGCCAAACTGATACCCGACAAATAGATCAAGTCAAAGCCCTGCAGGGCCTCCTCCAACAAAGCCGCTCTGTTTTCTTTCATTAAATTTCGCGCTGCCGATGTGCTGCGCCAATAGCTAAACGTTCTTTCGCCGCGCTCATCGTTGTTAATCATATACAGACCCACCGTTCGCTCGGAGTCGGTAAATACCATTTGCGTATTCAAACCACAGGCGGTAAAAAATCGGTGCATATCTCGAGACAGCGTATCTTCACCCACTACCGTCACATAGGAAATAGCGGTTGCTGTGCTAGCACTGTGTTGACTGAAGCCTGCGCCCAAGGTATTGGCAAATATTTTGGCCAAGTAATACGCGGTATTAAAAGTATCGCCAGCAAAAGCCATGGTATAGCTGGCTTTACCGTCACTGGCGAGCTCTCCCATACATTCGCCAATACAGGCAATGTTCAAGTCGCGGCTAAACATCACTCAAGGCTCCCAACACACCTTTTTTCAGCAGCTGTTCAAGGGCCGCTGTTAGTGTTTTTTTGAAGTGGCGGTTGCTGGCTAATTCTGCCGAGAAAATTCGCTGTTCGCCGAGCAACACATCAACCAGCTCTGTTGCTTGATAGCGGTACTGCGCTGCCATTTTCTGCATTTGCTGGGCCAAGGGGTCTTGTACAATTATCGAGTCACCGCGCTCATCGGTCGCGGTAACATAAATCATCCAGGCAGCAACGGCTAAACATAAACGTTCAATATCTTTGTTAGCCTGCAGCGCGTCGGTGATGGTCGACAACAGTCGCTGCGGTATTTTCTGCGACCCATCCATCGCTATTTGATAACACTGATGCTGAAGCGCGCCATTGGCAAATCGGCCCATTAGCTTTTCAATGTAACGGTGCAAGTCAAAACCCTTTGGCGTAGCTATAACCGGCGCAATCTCTACCACCATTAATCGATGGATATAGTCACGGATAATGGCATTGTCGATACACTCATCAATCGTTTTCATGTCACTCAAATAGCCGAGGTAGGCCATTGCAGAGTGGGCGCCATTGAGCAGGCGCAGTTTTATCTCTTCATACGCACTAACATCGTCGGTGAAGGTTGCACCCACTTTATCCCATGGCGGTCTACCGTTGGCAAAGTGATCTTCCATCACCCACTGCGAAAAGCCCTCACTGCTAACACAGGCCTCATCTCGAAGGCCCAACTGCGCGGCGACCTGGTCTTTTATGGTCGCTGTCACTGCCGGGACAATTCGATCGACCATAGAATTTGGAAAGGCAATTTCGCGGCTAATCCACTGGGCCAAATCACTGTTTATATGCCCTGCAAATTCTACTACTACTTGTTGCAGGGCGCGGCCATTGCCGGGTAAGTTATCACAGCTTAATAACGTAATAGCGGGCAATTGTTGCTTGAAACGCTGATCTAACGATTTAACGATTAAGCCGATGGCGGTTACTGGCTCGTTGCTATGCTGTAAATCATGTTGTATGTCTGGGTTGTTCAAATCTAAACTACCGCTAGACGGCAACCGGCAATAACCCTTTTCGGTGATCGTCAAAGACACAATGCGAACACTTTCGCGCAGCAGTAACTGTTCAATGTGTGCCCGCTGATGGCCTAAAAACAATACTTCTGAAATAGACGAAATAACTGTGGTGCGTTGCCCGGCGGGCTCTTGTTCAAACAGGGTATACAAACCATTTTGCGGCACTAACTGCTGCATCACATCATCACTGCGCAAACTAATACCGGCAATAAGCCAGTCACCGCCAAATTGCGCGATTGCTTTATCGGTATAATAAGCCTGATGAGCGCGGTGGAAGGCACCGACACCCAGGTGAACAATACCGATGTTGCGGCCCTCTCGCTGATAGTGGCTGCAAGCGACCGTTGCTGCTCGCTGGTCGAGGGTGACTAATGACAAACGTTGCATAAAAACTCTGTGTTTACTCTAACCCAAGCCGTAAGCTTTACGGGCAAATCCCACCCCTAGCTCGAAGGCAAGACTGAACGCCTCTTGCTCTGTTATGCGATGCTCACTCACCAATTCAGCCAAGTGGCGGCAGTCGATACGACGAGCCACGTCGTGACGGGCGGGGATAGACAAAAATGCCCGGGTATCATCGTTAAAACCTGCAGTATTGTAAAATCCCGCGGTTTCCAAAGTTTGGCGCTTATGCCTTAACATGCCTTCTGGACTATCGAAAAACCACCAAGCTGGACCCAACTTAAGCGCCGGATAGTGTCCCGCCAAGGGCGCAAGTTCCCTTGAGTAAGTCGTTTCATCCAGAGTAAATAGTATTATTGTTAGCTCAGTATTATTGCCAAAACGATCTAATAACGGCTTTAAGCCTGTTGTAAAACTGACGGTGGCCGGCAGGTCAGCCCCTTTATCACGGCCAAAACGTTTGAACAAACTGGCATTGTGGTTGCGGTGCACACCGGGGTGAATCTGCATTACTAAAGCGTCGTCCAACGACATAGCCGCCATTTCAGTGAGTAGCTGCCCTCTAAACAACTCTGCCTCAAAGGCTGAATGGGTATTAGCTAACACCTTGGCGTACAACTGCTCACAGGCAACAACAGACAAGTCTGCAGTCATCGCGGTGGGATGGCCGTGATCAGTGGCGGTCGCGCCGCGAGCGATAAAATAGGCTCTGCGCACTCGATGGGCCATTAGGTAGCCCTGCCAAGTCGTGGTGTCGGTAGCGGTTAACTGGCCTAAAGTTTTAATATTAGCGGCGAATCCCTCGTAGTCTGGGTCGACCACTGAATCGGGTCGGTAGGTAGTGACTACCCGTCCAGACCAATCGGCAGCGGCAATCTGGTCGTGGTATTGCAGATCGTCCAAGGCACTTTCTGTGGTCGCTAACAACTCAATATTAAATTGGTCAAACAAAGCCCGTGGCAGGCATTGTGGCTGCGCCAGTTGCTCATTGATACGATCGAACAGCGTATCGGCATTGCCGGCGTGTAGCCGCTCGTCGATCGCAAACACCGTAGACAGCGCATGATCAAACCACATTCGCGATGGCGTACCTTGAAACAAGTGATAGTGGGCCGCAAACAAGCGCCATATGTCCCGACTAGCTACCGGCTCTGCAAACCCTAAGCGTTCGAGAGACACTCCCTGACTGTATAACATGCGAAATAAGTAGTGATCCGGCTGAATAAGTAATGAGCTGGCATCGCTAAAGGCCGTATTATCAGCGAACCAACGGGGGTCGGTGTGGCCATGAGGACTAACAATAGGCAAGTCCTTTACCTGTTGATACAAGGATCTGGCAATATCTCGCTGCTTGTTATCTGAGGAGAACAATCTGTCGGGATGTAAAAAAGGTTCAGTCATTGCAGACACTCTGGTGGCTAAACGATTACGGCGCACTCAATTCATGGCAGCTAATTAGCGCGCCGTTAGTAACACTTCACATACGATTTGACTACCGCACAACCACTGCTGTTTGCTGCGATGGCTGCACCCCATAGTGACCTTGCCCTGCATCGATACTCTTCGGCCATTGAAGCACCGGAGACTATGCGATCGCCGACCGCTAAGTACCTGCTCAGCCGCTTGCTGTTGCTCTTACTCTTGCCATACTTAGCTTAGCCATAGCGTTTGCCCGCAGTAACCGCTGGCACAACGCTACCGTTAATCAATAGGTTACCAGTCGCAATAAGTAGCGCCAAGATATAAATCGAAGGGCCCATTGTCAACCGGGTTGACCAAACGACAGCTTATTGTAAAATTGCTATGAGATAACACCCTGAGACGGCGCCACAGCAGCGTTTCACCGACTGATAAAAAGAGTCTTTTATGCAACAAACATGGCGTTGGTTTGGTCCGCATGACCCTGTACCTTTAGACCACATCAGACAGGCGGGGGCCGAGGGCATTGTCACGTCACTACACCATATTGCCACCGGGCAGGCTTGGACCGACCGTGATATTGCCCAGCGCAAAGTGGAAATAGAAGGTGAAAATACCACTAAAACCCCTTTGTATTGGTCGGTGGTAGAGAGCGTTAATGTTCACGATGATATTAAAGTGGCCGCCCCCGGACACCAGCAATACATCACGGCCTATTGCGACACGCTTCGTGCGCTGGGGCGCAGTGGTATCAAAACCGTCTGTTATAACTTTATGCCCTTGATCGATTGGACCCGAACCCAGCTCAACCATCGACTGGCCAATGGCGCATCGGCGCTGTACTTTGACGCCGACCAATTTTCTGCTTTTGATCTGTATATACTTAAACGCGACAACGCCGCTGCAGACTACGATTCCGACGAAATAATACGAGCCGCGGCCACCTTTAAAAAAATGTCGCCAGCAGCTATTGATCAGCTAGTCACAACCATACTGGCGGGACTTCCCGGTGGTACCACCGGCGAACACTCGTTGCACAGTTTTCGTGAATCCCTCAAACGTTACCAAGCTATTGATGATGAGCAATTGCGAGCCAATCTTATTGCCTTTTTGAAACAGGTGATTCCGGTTGCTACCGAAGCCGGTGTTAATCTTGCGATACACCCCGATGACCCACCGCGCAGACTGCTGGGTTTGCCAAGAGTGATTTGTTGCGCCGAAGACCTGCGCAAATTGTTTGCCGCGGTCACTGCCGCCGCTAATGGGGTAACGCTGTGCGCCGGCACCTTTGGTGTTCGCGCCGACAACAACCTCCCGGCGATGGCCCGGGAGTTTTCAGAGCGGGTATTTTTTGCTCATCTTCGCGGCACTCAACGCGGTGAAAACCCGCTCAGTTTTCAAGAGGCCGACCACCTAGACAGCGACGTCGATATGTTAGGGCTAATTGAAGCGCTGATGGATGAGGAAGATCGCCGTGCCAGCTGCGGCAAGCCCATGAGCATTCCGATACGCCCTGACCACGGCCACCGTATGTTAGATGATTTAGACAAAGACAGCACTAATCCTGGCTATACAGCCATAGGTCGACTGAAGGGACTCGCTGAAATACGCGGCGCGATGGCCGCCTTCTCCTACCACCGCAATAAACTGCCATCTAAACACTGAAATCTAAATACTGACATAACGCCACTGTCGAGCCAAAGCAAGGGACAACGCAATACATTAAGGCGTCGGATATTTTTTACTTTCCAGTATGAGAAACTGTTATAAATACCCGTTTAACCAGCACGCCTGCTCACTTTTTCAAGTTGTCTACTCTCGAGTATAAGCTTTACGTAACGGCCAAGGGAATTCCCGCAGTCAATGCTGCGGTTGACCAACTGGGGATGCTCTGTCGAATGAACGAGGCAACAGTGGGAACGGAGCACAAGGCTGGCGCCCTAACAAATTTCGAGGCGCACCGACACCGACTTAAACGCTGGGGTCTTACTTCTCGGATCTTGTTCCAACCCTATTAATACATTGGCTTCAGGGTAATAGGCCATCATGTCGCCCTCCGGTAAATCGAAAGGAAAAACCGTTACGTCTGCCATGCGGCCATAGGGCGAAACAACATCCACCACTTTGTTGTGCAAATCCAACTTATCGATAGTTTCTTGGCTCAGCAAAATTGACCAGCGATTATTGGTATTTCTATAACTGTCTTTTTCTTCATAAACAATGCTATTAAACTGCCCTTCACTGCGTACACTCATCAATGTAAAAGGATAGCCCGGTTTTTTATGGCTAGAGTCCATCGCCGCGACTTGGAAATTTGCCCGGCCATCAGCAGTAGAA
>JBLHLU010000255.1:0-5958 GCA_047623385.1 Paraglaciecola psychrophila | reverse complement strand
ATACCATACCGACAGCTCGGAAGTTTAAAAAGCAGCAAAAATACGACTAGCACGCGGCTGCTAGCAGCGGGCCCGAGCGACGGCCGCCAAAATTATGGGTATACTCGACGCTCGTCAACTGTCCAGATAAGAATTACACCCTATGAGCGTAGAAAATAACCAACCGGACTCGCCTAACAGCGCACCTCAGGTCGTAGACACGTTAATTTGTGCGGGCTGGATAGTGCCGGTTCAGCCGGCCAAAGTGGTACTAATCGATCACGCTATTGCCATCAACAATGGCGTAATTATCGCCATTGTTCCACGGCTAATGGCACTGCAGCAATTTGCCCCTGAACAGCTATTCGAATTACCCCAACAACTACTGTGCCCAGGTTTAATCAACGCCCACGGCCACTGCGCAATGTCATTGTTTCGTGGTTTGGCCGATGACACCCCGCTACAGCAGTGGCTCAGCGAGCACATATGGCCTGCCGAGCAGCGCTGGGTTAGCGAGGAGTTTGTCCGCGATGGCAGCCAACTGGCGATAGCGGAAATGCTGCGCTCGGGCACGACTACTTTTAGCGACATGTACTTTTTCCCCGATATTGTCGCCGCTGAGGCCAGCCGCGCCGGTATGCGTGCCCAAGTAGCCTTCCCGGTATTCGACGCACCTTCCGTTTGGGGGCTAGACCCCGACGACTATATTCGCAAAGGACTGGAAGTTCGCGACAGCTACAAGCACAACGATTTGATCATTGTGGTGTTTGGCCCCCACGCCCCCTATACCGTCGCCGATGAACCGCTGCAGCGAATCGCCACGCTGGCCAATGAACTCGACACGGGTATACATATTCACGTCCATGAAAATGCCGAGGAAATTATCGGTGAGCAGGAAAAACACGGTAGCCGCCCACTGCAGCGACTCGATAAGCTGGGCATCCTGTCGCCAAAAACCCAATTGGTCCATATGACCACCCTCAACGAAGCCGATATTGCCTTGCTGGTCGACAGCGGCGCCCATGTTATTCATTGCCCTAGCTCTAATCTAAAACTGGCCAGCGGGCTATGCCCGGTTGACCGCCTATTAGCTGAAGGCGTCAATATTGCTCTGGGAACCGATAGCGCCGCCAGCAATAATAGCTTGGACCTGTTCACTGAAATGCGCACCGCTGCACTATTGGCCAAAGTTGTCTCTGGCAATGCAGCAGCGCTAGCGGACTGGCAGGCGCTAGAGGCGGCAACTCTGGGCGGAGCCCGAGCGCTAGCCATTGATCACTTGGTTGGCAGCTTGGAGGTGGGGAAAATGGCGGATATTATCGCTCTAGACTTCAGCCAATTGGAGCAACAACCGATGCACAACCCTATCGCACAACTGGTATACACCCCCTGCGGTCACCGCGTCAGTCACAGCTGGGTCAATGGCCGACTGCTGATGGAAAACAGAGAGCTGACCACGCTGGACGAGGTTACAGTACTGCGCAAAACGCGGGACTGGCAGAGCAAGATCAGCGGCCAGTGAATGATGCCGAGGGGGCTGTATGCAGATACCGGGCGGTCGAGATAAAGTCATTGCCACAGCAGCCACTAAACAGCCACTGCCCTCGCCCTGACATCGGTGTACAGGCAACCGGATCGATGTACAATAACCGCAACCCATACAACCGAGAGCACAACCATGAGTAGTAACGTCGACAGCGCAGAAATCGCCAAATTTGAAGCGCTGGCACATCGCTGGTGGGATAAACAGAGCGAGTTTAAGCCGCTACACGAAATCAATCCACTGCGGGCCAACTACATTGACCTGCACTCACCGGTAGCCGAGAGTACGCTGTTAGATGTCGGTTGCGGCGGCGGTATTTTGTGCGAGGCAATGGCCCAACGCGGTGCCCGTGTCAGCGGTATCGATATGGGGGCAGCACCATTGGCGGTCGCCGAGCTGCATAAACTAGAATCACAGCTAACGATTAACTATCGTCAATGCACGGCGGAGGCGCTGGCTGATGAGCAAGCTGGGCAATACGATATTGTCTGCTGCCTAGAAATGCTCGAGCATGTACCGGACCCCAGCTCGGTGGTGGCAGCCTGTGCCGCACTAACAAAACCCGGTGGCGATTTGTACTTTTCCACCATCAATCGCAACCCCAAATCTTACCTATTTAGTATTATTGGCGCCGAATACCTGTTGCAACTACTACCCAAGGGCACTCATAACTACGACAAATTTATCAAGCCCTCAGAGCTGGCGAGCTGGCTTCGCAGTGCCGACCTGGCACTGCAGGATATGACCGGTTTAACCTACAACCCGCTGAGCAAACACTATCGCTTAGACCGCAAAGACGTCAGCGTCAACTATCTCGTACATGTAAAAAAACCACTTTAGGCTGCCATATGAAAAAGCCATCAGCCCTGAGTGCGGTACTGTTTGACTTGGACGGTACCTTGGTAGATACCGCGCCTGACTTTGCCAACGCCATTAACAGCCTGCTAAACGATCACCAACGCCAGCCACTCGATTACGCCGCCATACGCCCGGTGGTGTCCAATGGCTCAGGGGCGCTGGTCACTCTCAGCTTCGGTATCACCGAAACCCACAGCAGCTTCGAGCCCCTACGCAGAGAATTACTGACCCGCTACAACCAATGCCTAGCCCAGCACAGCAGCCCCTTTACTGGTATTGCAGAACTGCTGAACTGGCTGGACCGCGAGCAGCTGCCCTGGGGCATTGTCACCAATAAACCCCGGCGCTATACCGACCCGTTACTAGCGGCGCTGGGGCTGGCCAGCCGCAGCCGGGTGACGCTGTGTCCCGAGGATGTACAGCACAGCAAGCCGGATCCGGAATCGCTGCTGCTGGCCTGCTCACAACTGGACTGTAGTCCAGCCCAGTGTATCTACATAGGCGACCATCAGCGCGATATAGAAGCCGGTAAGAATGCCGATATGCGCACCGTAGCTGCCAACTACGGCTACATCGGTGATCATCAACAAACAGCGGATTGGCAGGCAGACTTTAATGTCGAATCTGCAAGCGAATTGCCGGCACTACTGCAATCACTGCGCTAACCCTCGACCCCACTCTTTGGAACTCAGACCATGTCCAGCGAACACTCCGGCAACACAGACACTAACAATACCGGCATTAACAACACAGCCACTAGCAACACAGCCATCGACAAAGCCCATCTTTATAACAGTCCCGAGCAGCTACTAGCCGGAAAAACGATTGTCGTCACTGGCGCCGGTGCCGGTATTGGCCGCGCCGCCGCTCTGTGTTTTGCCCATTATGGCGCCACTGTGGTGCTGCTGGGGAAAACCGTGGCCAAGCTGGAGGCGATTTACGATGAGATCGAAGCCGCTGGCTACCCACAGCCGGCTATTTACCCGCTACACCTAGGCGGCGCGGCCATGGACGACTACCGGGAACTCGCTGCCAGCCTTGAACAGACATTCGGACACATCGACGGCTTGCTGCACAATGCCTCCATGCTCGGCGACCGCAAACCCATTGCGCAAACTAATAGCGATGAGTGGCAGCAGGTGATGCAAGTCAATGTCAACGCGCAATTTATGCTCACCCAGGCACTATTACCACTACTAGAACAGGCACCCAACGGCTCTATAATATTCACCTCCTCTAGCGTCGGTCGCCGGGGCCGGGCCTACTGGGGCCCCTATGCGGTGTCAAAATTTGCCACCGAGGGACTAATGCAGACGCTGGCTCAGGAACTAGCCAATACCAGTGCCGTGCGGGTGAACTCGCTCAATCCCGGCGCCACTGATACCGCCATGCGCCGCACCGCCTACCCCGGTGAAAACCCCAACCAAAATCCGCAAGCAGAGGCCATAATGCCACTGTACCTGTATCTTATGGGTGACGAGAGTATCGGGGTGACAGGCCAGGCCTTGGATGCCCAGCCAAAATAGCTCAACATCAATCATCAACAGCTCAAGCCAAGTATTGGCCCAGGGCGACAATTATCTGACATTGCCGCCCTGCGTTGCCGCTCTGTATTGCCGCTCTAGGTTGCCGCTTTTGACGCTTTTGCCGCTACTAGCGCTAAAACGAAAAGAAAACTCACCTTTATATTTTACATACCCTATAAATATCAATAACTTAAAGCATTAATTTAAGTTACGGCATGAATTTCGCATAGAAAATGCAAAGACTCAGTGTATTGCCGCTTTAACGCTGCAACACCACCGATCATCCGTTTTTGTTGAGGGGCCTCTTTACTATGCCAACGACAGTCCAACAATCTAATACCTTTGCCTTTCCCAGTAGGCCAAAGGACAAGGCCCGTGAACAGTCTATTGATAAAAATCAGTACACTGACTTGCGCCTGAAAATCACTACCCTGCTGCAAATTAGTCTGGAGTTAGAGCAAGTACTGAAGTCATTTTTTGACGAAGTACAGCAACACATTCCCTTGGCCAGCTTGGAATACAACAACCCTCGCATCAACAACACGGTCAACTGCGGCAGGCCTGCCAAGAACAGCATCGATTACCGACTGGAAAATCAACAGGGCCCGCTAGGCACAATACTGTTCACCTGTGCACGGCGCTTTACCGAAGTGGAGTTGGGACTGTTGGAAATGCTAATAGGCTGCCTGATCTGCCCTCTTCGCAATGCCTTGTTATACCGCGAAGCGGTTCAGCACTCTCTGGAAGATCCACTCACTGGTGCCGGCAACAGACTAGCGCTAGAAAACACCCTGACCCGGGAGGTCGGTCTGGCACTGCGCCACAAACAGGCGCTGTCGGTGGTGGTGGTTGATATCGACCATTTCAAACGAGTCAACGATGATCACGGCCATCAAGCCGGTGACAAAGTACTAAAAGATGTGGCCAAGCAACTGGCCCACTGCTGCCGCGACACCGATTCGGCCTACCGTGCCTTTCGCTACGGCGGCGAGGAGTTCGTATTAATCCTTAGCAACACCAGTACCGAGGGCTCACTAATCGTCGGCGAGCGAATACGCAGTTCGATCGAAACACTGGGCTGTGGTTACGAAGAAAAAACGCTTGAGGTAACAGTCAGTGTCGGGGTCTCGTCACTATTGAGCGACGATACCATGTCGAGACTGTTCGAGCGGGCGGACAAGGCTCTGTACAACGCCAAAAACAAGGGCCGCAATCAAGTTGTCAGTGCCATCACACTAGGCTTAGAACCCGCTGAGCTGGCAATCAGTTAGGCCGGGCAGGATGAAGGGTTAGATTGTAACGGAATGATTGCTTAGATCTGCTACGATTTATTGATCCGCCAGATAGCGCTGCCCTAAGTGAACGGCAACGCTGTCAGTTTACCGACGAGAGCGCTGAGTCCGCTTAATACCGTGGTTTTTACGCCGTTGACGCTCGAGGGTCTGCACATCTTTGGGCTTGAGGGTAACCGGTTTCGGCGCCTCCATCTTCACCATCGCGTAGAGTTCGGCCATCTCCTTGGAGGGCATGTCCTCCCACTGCCCCTGGCGCAACTTAGAGGGCAAAAATACCTTGCCAAAACGCACCCGTTTAAGCCGGCTAACCTGCACTTCCTGCGACTCCCACAGCCGCCTAACCTCTCGGTTGCGCCCATCCATGATTGCCACGTAATACCAATGGTTGGCACCTTCGCCACCGCCGTCGACGATGTCGGTAAATTTAGCCACGCCGTCTTCTAGCAACACACCCTCGTACAAGCGCGATATCATGGCGTCATCGACTTTGCCCAGCACTCGGCACAGATATTCTCTGTCAATCACTGACGAGGGGTGCATCAATTTATTGGCCAAGTCACCATCGGTGGTAAACAACAACAAGCCACTGGTATTAAAATCTAGCCTACCCACTACAATCCAGCGGCCACTCGGTAATTTTGGCAACCGCTCAAATACGGTACGCCGCCCCTCTGGGTCACTGCGTGAGCATATTTCGCCTTCGGGTTTATTATAAATTAACACTCGGCCAGCACCACCTGCTTCATCGAAGCGAACC
>JBLHLU010000254.1:0-5980 GCA_047623385.1 Paraglaciecola psychrophila | reverse complement strand
CGATGTTGGCATTGTCCCACTGGGTGTCGGTTTGGAATTCACCGCTGAAGAGGAGACTGTACTGCCCTCTGTACGCAGTGCGGAAGGTGTTTATTTCGGCAACCAGCTGGCCAAAACCATTGAACAAAGCGGCGCCTGGGGTGCTGTACGCACGGTGGCTAACGACGATGTCATTGTCGATCTGCTAATCACCGGCATCATTAATAAGTCCGATGGCCAGACTCTGGACTTAGATATCAACATTCGAGACAGTCAGGGAAAGCTCTGGAGTTCACAAAATTACCGCCAAGTAGTCGGCAAATACGCCTACGACAAGCGGCTTCGGCGCAGCCGTGATCCTTTTCAGAATATGTTCAACAAGATTTCCAATGATTTACTGGCCGCTCGAAAAGCGCTGGCTGCAGATGTCCCGGCAAGATTGAGAGCAGTGTCCAACGTGCGTTTTGCCCAGCGCTTCTCTCCCGATGCCTTTAGTGACTATTTAACCGAGTCGCAGCCTGGTAGTTACCAGTTGCGCCGACTGCCGGCGGCAGAGGACGCTGTGTATCAGCGCACCCAACAAATTCGGCAACGAGATTATCTCTACATTGATACCATGCAGGATTACTACGACCACTTTAGTCAAAATATGCATGTGCCTTATCAGGACTGGCGGCGCGCTAGTTACGATGTGGTGGTTAAAATTGATCGATTTAATAGTCAAGGTAACCAGCGTATTTTTGCCGGTGTGCTGGCGGTAGTTGCCGGTATTTATGGGCGCTATGAAGGCGGCGACCGCTATGCGCAAGACTTCGGCACCGCCACCGCCGCCGCCGGTGGCTTGCTGATAAAAAGTGGTCTCGATAAAAAAGCCGGCAAGACCAAGTTTATTGAAGACTTGTCGGAAATGGGTGCATCTTTAGAACAGGAAATCGAGCCACAGATTATCGATTTGGACGACAGCTCGGTAACCCTCTCCGGCACGGTCAACGCCCAATATGAACAGTGGAAAGGCCTGTTGAAAAAAATTTATAATGCCGAACGTGGCACTACAGAAGCTGCACAGGTGGCTGCAGAAAATCAGCACTCTGATGATGCTACGAACTAAAGTCACCATGTAGATGATGGTATTCACTAAAGCCAGCTGACCCCTGTCTGACAGGTCTCATTGGTGCAATAATTATAGAGAGATAGTTCGATAAAATATTCAGCTGAAAATAACCGCACGCAAGCCGCTGACGAGCACAGCTCCTATACCCTGGGAGTAGCCACCGCGACCCAGTCCGCGCCTGTCTGGCGGTGGTTAGTGGTGTTACTGCTGGTATTGGTGATGGTGCTGAGTGTGGTGCTGCTACCGCCGCTGTTACAGCGTGGATTCGACAGCGCTGAGACCGCTGAACTGATTAAGGCGCGGCTAGCTGATCAAAATGCTATCGCCGCAGTGGCGCCGCCCGGGTCAGAGCTGGTCGAGAGCCCAATGCAAGAGGCGGCCAAATTAAGATTTCGGCGGGAATCGCAGGATCTATTGGCGACGATACTGGAACACCAAGATGTGCTGCAGGCCATGCATGTTCAGACCTGGGCTAACAGTGATTATGAGGCGCTGCAATTGCAGCAACTAGCGGCCGAAAAGGCCTATCAATACGGTGATTATCAACAATCACTGGAGGATTTTACCGCGTTGGAAAACGCGTTGCGACAGCTCAGTGAACGCTATGCACCGCTGTTGCAGCAACATCTCGATGAGGGCAAGCGCTTTTTTGCCGCTGCTGATGCCGTCGCTTCTGCGGCAGCCTTCAGCCAAGCGGTGAGCATGGCCCCGGACAATAGCGAGGGGATCGAAGGGCTGCGGCGTGCTAAATTGCTGCCCGAATTGTCGGATTACCTGCTAGCGGCGGCACAATCTTTCCAGCGCGGTGACTTTCAACAATCGATAGAACAAGCCGATCAGGCTCTGGCGCTAGATGGTGAATACTTGCCGGCTGCGCTGCGCCGACAACAGGCGCAACAGGCTCTCGATGACACGGTTTTTCAACGGGCTATGAGCAGTGGTTACATCGCATTGGAGCTTATGCAATGGCCGCAAGCGCGCAGTAGTTTTGAGCGGGCGCAGGTGGTTTTTGTCGATCGACCAGAGCCTGCCCAAGCGTTGCTGCAACTTGAACTCAATCAGCAGCAGGTCGCAGTCATAGCCGCGCTGGCTCAAGCCCGAGTGCTAGAAGAGCAAGAGCAGTGGCAGCGGGCACTCGCCATTTATGACCAGCTATTGGCGAAAGATCCCGGTTTGGTCGACGCGCAAGCCCGAAGAATACAAGTGGCAGTGCGAACAAAAATTGACCAGCAGCTACAGGCGTACATTGCCGACCCGCTGCAGTTGGCCAATCAGCAGTTGTTTCAAAAGGCCAGTGAGTTGCTACGCAACAGTGAATCTTTGGCGAGCACCAATACATTATTAGCGCGCCAGCTACAGCAGCTGTCAACCTTGTTAAACCGCATGTCGACACCGCAATCGGTGGCGTTTGTCTCCGATGGCGTGACTGAGGTAACGCTTTTTCGCGTTGCAGATCTGGGTCAGTTCACTCGTAAAGTCTACGCACTTAAACCGGGTAAATATATTGTCGCTGGCGGGCGGCCTGGCTTTCGAGATGTGAGGGTTGAGTTTGTATTGACCGGCTTGGGCCAAGCGCCAACGATTACCGTGCAATGTTCGGAGACGATTTAGTGATGTCTGTTGAATTTCGAGTAAAGCGTTCTTTTAACCGCGGCGTAAATGACTTATGAGCTCCAATTATGACGGTGATACTGTTGATGAAAATACCGCCGCGGGTGCTAGTTTTATAGCGCCGCCGGGATCTCCGACCGGGCAATTTAAGACGGTAACTGCCAGCCAATTTAGCCCCCCGCCCGAGGGCGTGGCTCGGGTAAAAAAACGAATATCTGGCGTTGCTGCAGGCGCCATTGTCGTGTTTTTACTAGCCTTGTTAGTGCTGGGCTATTTGCGTGCCAGTACCGCGGTTTTGATCGAGGTTGTACCGGTGCAAGCAACGGTGACTATCGACGGATTTAGCCCGCAGATCGCCAGGAGCTATTTGCTGCTGCCCGGTGAATATACCCTGCTTGCGAAGGCCCCGGGCTATGCGGATAAGCTGCAACTACTGGCGGTGGACAGGGGCGATTCACAGCAGTTTTCGGTGCAGTTACAGCCACTGCCGGGCCACATAAATATTGAATCTAATGTATCGCAGCTGCAAGTGTCTATTGATGGCGCTGAGCTCGATGTGAGTTTACCGGGTCTGTTAAACGATATAGCTCAGGGTAACTACCAACTAACGTTCTCAAGTGCGCGCCATTTTTCTAAGATCGTCGATGTGACGGTTGAGGGCTTCGACAAAATACAGTCACTGCGGGTAGTTATGCAGCCGGCTTGGGGCGAGCTGATGATCAATTCTGAGCCCGCCGGCGCCCAGGTGCGTGTCGACGGTAACGAAATGGGACTGACACCATTAAATGTGCAAATACTACAAACTGGCAGCGAGCTGCAGCTCAGTAAAGCCGGTTACAACCGCTGGTCTAAAATCGTGACCGTTAAGGCCGGTGAAAAAGAGGTCTACCCGGAGATTAAACTCGATGCTGGCGATGCCACGGTGACGTTAACGAGTGAGCCCAGCGCTGCAAAAGTGACGGTAAACGGCTTGTTTGTGGGCCAAACACCACTGGAAATTGCTTTGGCACCGGGAATCAAGCACCAGCTGAAGTTGTTTTCCGAGGGCTATCAGGTATTGAATAAAACCGTGCAGCTCAAAGCTGAACAGCGCCAGTCGTATCGCTGGCCACTGCAACCTCAGTTGGGGGCAGTGCAGTTGCGGGTGCGCCCAGTCGGCGCACAAGTTAGAGTCAACGGTAAACTGTTGGGCAGCGGCGATCGAAGCCTCAACTTAATCGCTCGTAAACACCTTATCGAAGTGAGTAGTGATGGTTTCGTTAGTCAGCAACAATTTACCGTACCGAAGCCTGGGTTGACCCAGTCACTGTCTTTTAACTTGTTGACCGAGCAGCAGAGCTACTGGGCTAAATTCCCCCAGCAGATTGCAGCCGGCGGCATTGCCATGAAGCTGATGCGTCCGGATACTGTGTTTATGATGGGTACAGCACGGCGCGAGTCGGCACGTCGTTCCAATGAAATACAACGCAATGTGCGTCTCGACAAACCTTTTTATATCGCTAAATATGAAACGACTAACAGTCAATACCAGCAATTTGATCGACAGCACAACTCACTGCAAATGGCCGGTATTAGTTTCAATGGCAACCAGCAGCCAGTGGTCAATGTCGGTTGGTTGCAGGCGGCCAAATTTTGCAACTGGCTATCTCGCAAGCAGCAACTAACACCGGTTTATACCATTGTCGATGACGAATTACTGGCTATGGACATGACTCTCAACGGCTATCGCCTGCCGACCGAGGCAGAGTGGGCCTGGCTGGCCAGATTCGACAAAAAGGCCAGTTTGCGCCGCTATATTTGGGGTGATCGCTATCCGCCGACAGCGGTGGTGGCCAATTATGCCGATGCCCGCTCCAGCACACTGCTGGGTAAGAGTGTGCCGGGCTATGACGATGGCCATATTGTGAGTGCGCCGGTGGGCAGCTATCCAGCAGATGCTCGGGGTATGTTTGATGTATCCGGTAATGTTAGCGAGTGGGTACACGACTTTTATTCGATTGCCGCCAACCGGGGCGAACCAGTGCTCAATCCCTCGGGGCCAGCGACTGGCCGTGATCACGTTATTCGCGGAGCCAGCTGGCGGCACGGTTCACGCACCGAAATTCGCTTAAGCTACCGAGAATTTGGGAATACAGGTAAACTCGATATTGGCTTTCGGGTAGCGCGAAATATCGAGTAGTCCGGTCGATCGTAGCTTTTAATCGTAGCTGTGATCGCAACGGGTGCCCTGCAGCTCAACTGCCACCGCGTTTGAATTGAGGATCTGTCTTTGCGTAATCGTGTTATACCACTACTGGTGTTACTAATGGCCCTGACTGCGACAGCAGGGCTCAATATTGCAGCAGCTCAGGACCGCGACCCGCCAGTGGATGCCGGTAGCCTTGACCAGAGCGACGATAAAAATCCCGAGGTGCAGCCTGATCCCGTTGGCGATATCGACAGTGCTGCGGGCAATAATACCGAGGCACCGGTGCTCAGTCCCGATGATGAATTTAAGCCCAGTGAAGATGTATCGGAAGATTTATCGATACCGTTCCCGGTAGATATCTAAAGGCGGCGATGAGTGACGTTGTTTCAGTGATCAAATAATAAGGTGCTCTATGCGCAGTAATAATAACGAATTTTTTTACCAGCTGATTTCACTGCTTATGGCGGTGATTGTGGTGCATGTGATCTACGTGGCTATGGTACGCCCGCTGGCTCAACAGGATATCGCCGATAGTTTGGCGGCGGAGCAAGCCGGTGAGGGCTATGAAGTGCCCAGAAGTTTTGTGGTTGTTATTAAAGATTTTGAGCAGGAGGCCTGTTTTATTTTAATGTTGTGGGCACTGTCGATAATGGCCTACAAAGCGCGGCTCAGTAGCCGCGAAATAAGTATGCTTGCGATGCAAATCAATGAGCTCAAAGAGGGCAGTCGCATTCTCCCGGAGGATGCCAATGCACTGCTTCGACCGCTCGACAGTCTGCCCGAGCAACAGCGTTCACTACTGGTGCCGCGGACCCTGCGCACCGCACTGACTCGCTTTGCGGTGACTGGCAGTGTTCAGACGGCCACCTA
The DNA here is from genome assembly GCA_047623385.1 of Paraglaciecola psychrophila. Taxonomy (GTDB): domain Bacteria; phylum Pseudomonadota; class Gammaproteobacteria; order Pseudomonadales; family Dasaniaceae; genus Oceanicoccus. Next base: position 221 of record JBLHLU010000254.1, on the reverse strand, counting down.
TGCGGTCACCGAAAGTTGCAATACCGAGGGCGATCGCCTCGACTCAGAATTGTCGATGGTCAGATATATCACCTGGGCGATTCCCTCGATCGGGTTTATCGGCACCGTACGCGGTATCGGCGCGGCGCTGGGCCAGGCGCATGAGGCAGTACAGGGTAATATCGCCGGAGTCACGGGCAGTCTCGGAGTGGCCTTTAACTCAACCTTGGTGGCGCTATTAA
>JBLHLU010000253.1:0-6012 GCA_047623385.1 Paraglaciecola psychrophila | reverse complement strand
TATTTTATTAGCCGCCGCTTTACTGGGGCCGGTGTCGTTGGGTGGCTGGATTTTCAGTATGAAGTCGATGGCGCCTAAAATGAGTAAGATGAATCCGGGCAAGGGCTTGAAAAAAATGTTTTCGCTCAGTGCAATAATGGAATTGGTCAAGGCGATGGGAAAGTTTGCTTTGGTAGCGGGTGCCGCTGTTACCATGCTTTATATCTATCAATATAACCTTATGGCGCTGGCGCAGTCGCCGCTGGAAGTCGCGATATCCGATATGACGAGTATTATCGGCTGGTCACTTTTAGCGGTGAGTTCACCGATGATCGTGATATCGATGATCGATGTGCCGTTTCAGATTTTTGATCACAAGAAAAAATTGAAAATGACCTTGCAGGAAGTCAAAGACGAGCAAAAAGATACCGAGGGCAAGCCCGAGGTAAAAAACAGGATTCGTCAACTTCAGTTTGATATGGCGCAGCAGCGTATGATGCAAGCGGTGCCAGAGGCCGATGTTGTTATTACCAATCCGGAGCATTTTTCGGTGGCGTTGAAATATGATATCAACGGCAGCGGCGCACCGGTAGTGGTAGCCAAGGGCGTCGACTTTATGGCGATTAAAATACGAGAAATTGCCAAAGCGCATAATATTACCCTGCTGGAGGTGCCGCCCTTAGCTCGGGCAATCTACTTTACCACCGAGCCACAGCAGGAAATACCGGCGGGTCTGTACCTTGCTGTAGCTCAGGTTCTGGCTTATGTGTTCCAGCTCAATGCGCACAGCAGTGGCAAGGGTAGAAGGCCTAAGCCGCTAGCTGATATCGAGCTGCCGCTGGATACTCAATACGATGTACAGGGTAGGCCGCTGAGCAGTTAACTGCGGCGGCTGAGTTTAGTGCTCGCCAACGGAAAAAGTTGGTAGGAATCTTGCAGTAGTTATGGTGTGACTCGCCGAGCGACAATTTTTTAACGCGCCGCGGCTAACACTTACCGACTTATCGCAGACTTAGGTCGCGGCAAATCAATGCAGGTACAGGGGCAAGAATCGCTTTATGAATGTTGCACCGAGCAATCCGCTAGCAAATGCCGTATCGCAGGTACAGGGCAACTTAGGGGTTCCGATACTGCTGTTGGCAGTACTGGGGATGATGACCCTGCCAGTGCCCCCTTTTTTACTCGACGTCTTTTTCTCCTTTAACATCGCCCTGGCAATCGTCGTATTGCTGGTTGCCGTCTACGCGCTTAGCCCTTTGGACTTTGCCGTTTTTCCCACAGTGTTGTTAGTTGCCACACTACTGCGACTGGCGCTGAATGTCGCCTCCACTCGGGTTGTCCTGTTAGAGGGACACCAGGGTGGCGATGCCGCAGGTAAAGTCATTCAGTCTTTTGGTGAAGTGGTTATCGGCGGCAATTATGCAGTCGGTCTGGTGGTGTTTTTTATTCTGATTATTATTAACTTTGTGGTGGTGACTAAGGGCGCGGGACGTATTGCTGAGGTCAGCGCACGTTTTACCCTCGATGCGATGCCGGGCAAGCAGATGGCTATCGATGCCGACCTCAACTCAGGTCTGATCGATCAGGACGATGCCCGAGCTCGGCGCACGGCTATTGCCGCGGAGGCAGATTTTTACGGTTCGATGGACGGTGCTAGCAAATTTGTACGCGGTGATGCGGTCGCCGGTATTCTCATTCTGGTTATTAATATCGTCGGTGGTCTGGCCATTGGCATGGTTCAGCACGATTTAGAATTTGCCCGGGCGATGGAGGTTTATTCGCTACTGACTATCGGTGACGGTTTAGTGGCGCAAATCCCCGGCTTATTATTATCGACCGCCGCCGCCATCATGGTGACGCGGGTCAGCGACTCAAGAGACATGGGTGAGCAGGTAACCTCGCAGATGTTCGCCACTCCTAATGCTCTGGCGGTTACCTCATCGATACTGACGTTGATGGGTATTATTCCGGGTATGCCGCATTTTGCTTTTTTATCGCTGGCGGCGGTTACCGGTGGCTTGGCCTACATGATCCACAAGCGCAACGGCGAAGAGCAAGAGCAGGGCCGAGCCAGTGCCGAGCAGGAAAATCAGCAGGTTGAACAATCACAACAAGAAAAGAGTGCCGAACCCGCTGAGATCGGCTGGGATGACGTGCTGCCGGTCGACGCTATTGGTTTGGAAGTGGGCTACCGTTTGATTCCAATGGTCGACAAAAGTCAGGGCGGCGAGTTGTTGGGTCGTATTAAGGGTATTCGCAAGAAACTGTCTCAGGATTTGGGGTTTTTGGTGCCCTCGGTACATATTCGGGACAATTTGGATCTTACGCCGACGGCTTATCGCATTACTTTGATGGGCGTTGCCGCTGGCGAGGCGGAGATATTTCCCGATCGAGAGCTGGCGATCAACCCCGGTCAGGTGTTCGGCAAGTTAGACGGGGTCAAAACTCAGGATCCAGCTTTCGGTCTGGAGGCTATTTGGATTGACGCGGGATTGAAAGATCAGGCTCAGACTTTGGGTTATACGGTGGTCGACTCCAGTACTGTAGTGGCTACGCATATCAATCAAATTTTGCTAAAACATACTGCCGATTTGCTGGGCCACGACGAAGTCCAGCAAATGCTCAATATGTTGGAAAAACACGCACCCCGACTGGTCGAGCATTTGGTCCCAGACACCTTATCGATAAGCCTATTACTAACCATTCTAAAAAATCTTTTGCAGGAGCAAATTCCGATTCGGGACCTGCGCACTATTGCCTCAACGCTCGCCTCCAGTGCCTCAAAAAGCCAGGATGCTGCCCAGTTGACGGCAGACGTTAGGGTGGCGTTAAAGCGAACTATTATTCAGGGTATTTATGGCAGTGACACCGAGCTGCCGGCAATAGCATTGGCTCCATCGATGGAACAATTATTGCTTAAGTCAGTACAACAGGCCCAACAAAGTGGAAATAATGACGATATTTCTTTGGAGCCGGGTATGGCGGAGCGCTTGCAGGCAGCGCTGATCGATGCGGCACAAAAGCAGGAGCTGGCGGGTAAGCCGGCGGTACTGCTGGCCTCGGCACCGCTGCGTGCAATGTTGGCAAAATTTACTCGCTTTACCTCCGCTGATATACACGTGTTGTCCTACGAAGAAATTCCGGACGATAAACAAATTACCATAGAGAGTACGGTCGGCTGATTTCGGCTGATACCGATAATTAGATAGGGTATCGAGGCATTATATTATGCAAGTAAAACGGTTTGTTGCTGAAAATATGCGTATGGCATTAAAAATGGTGCGTGAAGATGTCGGCTTGGATGCGGTTATTTTGTCTAATAAACGCGTCGATGAAGGTGTTGAGATACTGATTGCACTCGATCCCGAAGGACATTTGACCGATCCGGTCAGGCCTGCAGTGACCCAGTTAGCGGATAATCCTTTTGAATCCAAACGCGAGGCTAGCAAACTGGCTCCGGCACAACCGGCGACGCCGAGTAAACTCGAACTTGAGTTGGAACGTTTACAGCGTGACGCGAGAGAGCGAGCCAAATTTTTGGCGGCGTCGCTCAGTGCGGGACGCCGGTCGGCGCAATCACCGGCACCAGAGCTCCAGCGGTCGGTAGAGAAGCCTGCGCGATCGGAACAAGAGCCTCAGCGACAGGTAGCAGAGCCTCAGCGATGGGTAGAAAAGCCTCAATCGCCGGCAGCGGAGCTGGATCAGCCCGCCGGCGCGCAGCCTCAGGGATTTAAACAGCTGTTGCAAACTGTCAACGAATCGTCACTAGCGGAAGATGTGGTCAAGTTGACCGTCGGCGCTGGTCCCTCAGCAGCAGCTGTGCCAATCAGTGCTGCCAGCCAAGCGGAAGGTGAGTTGGCCCAAATGCGCTCAGAGCTGGAGGTCATGCGCGATATGATGGAGCGGCAACTGTCGTCGATGGCCTGGGGTCAGTACACCGAGAAAAGCCCTGATCAGGCAAGCTTCTGGCGCCGGCTGAAACGTATTGGGCTGGATGCGGGGCTCTGCAGTCGTCTGCTTAACGAGGTTAGCGCCAACACTGACCACCGAGTCGGCTGGCAGCAAATGATGCAACAGCTTAGTGCGGTGGTTCCTGTAGCGGGACCAGATTTGTTGGCCGAGGGCGGTGTTTTTACCTTTGTCGGCCCCACCGGGGCTGGCAAGACCACCACTATTGGTAAATTGGCTGCCCAATACGTGCTTAAAAATGGCTCAGCAAACATTGCTCTGGTGAGTACCGACACCGCTAGAATTGGTGCCTACGAACAGCTCAGGACATTTGCCCGGATCTTGGATATACCGGTTAAGATCGTCGACGCTCAGCACTCACTGGAGAAAGTCTTGTTTGGGCTGCGCGACAAGTCACTAGTCTTAGTTGATACCAGTGGTTATAACCGACAAGACCCACGGCTGGCTAAACAGATGAATACGATTAACAAGTTGGGTCGCCGATTGACTTCGCTGTTAGTGCTGCCAACCACTAGTCAGGGCCAAGTTTTAAAGGCGGCTTATCATAGTTACAAAACGGATAATTTACGCTATTGCATTTTGAGTAAGCTCGATGAAAGCACTAGCCTGGGAGAGGCGATCAGTTTGAGTGTCGAAAACGGCTTGCCGATCGCTTATTGCACCGATGGTCAAGATGTGCCCGGAGATATTGCCCCAGCCAGTAGTCAACTGCTGGTAGCCAAAGCAATAGCACTGGCACAACAGGTTGAACTCGACGAAGGGGCAGTAGTTGATGACTTCGCGACGCTGTCCAACGCGCGATTGTAGTCTCGCCGATAGCGCTCTGTCCGTAATAGTAACTATATACAGAGGCACGAAACGGCTGGTTTTAACGGTAGAATTCAAGCATGATTGTGTATGATATCAGGCTTTAGTGGCGCAGCTTACCACCCGCGCTTTAACGCCGATAACAGCGCAACGCAGTGACAGCAAGTAATTGGGAGTAATTCGATACAATGAGTAGTATAAATCCGGTCCAGGTAATAGCTATTACTGGTGGTAAAGGTGGTGTCGGCAAGACCAACGTATCGATTAACCTAAGCGTCTGTTTGGCCGAAATGGGCCGTAGGGTAGCGCTGTTAGACGCCGACCTAGGTTTGGCCAATATTGATGTCTTGTTAGGCTTAAGGCCCAATAAGAATTTGGAAGATGTGCTTTCAGGTGAATGCTCGCTAATGGATATTATGATCAATGGCCCCGCTGGTATTCGCATAATACCGGCGTCCTCAGGCACTCAAAAAATGACTATGTTGGGGCCGATGGAACACGCCGGTCTAATTCACGCTTTTAGTGAGATAAGTGATCAGATAGACGTTTTGGTGATCGACACCGCTGCCGGCATCTCCGATTCGGTAGTCAGTTTTGTGCGCGCGGCACAGGAGGTCTTGGTGGTAGTTTGTGACGAACCCTCCTCAATTACTGATGCCTACGCGTTGATGAAACTGCTTAACAAAGAACACCGCGTCGATCGCTTTCGCATTGTTGCCAGCATGACCCGGACCACGCAGGAGGGGCGTAACTTATTTAATAAGCTGGCCCACGTCTCAGAGCGCTTCTTGGATGTAACACTACAGTATGTTGGCAATATTCCCTTTGACGAATCGGTGCGCAAGGCGATTCAACGCCAGCAGCCGGTGGTACAGTTATTTCCCCGCAGTAAAGCTGGCGCGGCATTTAGGCAGTTGGCCGAAAAAGTTGATATGTGGCCATTGCCATCATCCCCGAGAGGGCATCTGGAGTTTTTTGTTGAACGTTTAGTTCAAGGCGCCGTAGGAAAACAATAATGGCAGTGGCCGGTGGTTTGTCTATGTATAGTGACGTCGAAAGTACAGCGATGAACAATACCGTTGAGCGTTACGCTCCTCTGGTTAAACGTATTGCCCATCATATGCTGGCACGAATGCCTTCCAGCGTTCAGGTGGAAGACTTGATCCAAGCGGGGCTGATCGGTTTGTTGGAGGCGGCGCGCAACTATGAAGCCAGTAAAGGGGCGAGTTTCGAAACCTATGCAGGTATTCGTATTCG
>JBLHLU010000252.1:0-6030 GCA_047623385.1 Paraglaciecola psychrophila | reverse complement strand
TGATGACGGTTAGCGGCAAAGCACAATTGTAGCTGAGCCAGTTCACAGAAAAAGTGGCCAATACTGAAACAGTAAAATTACGCAATAGTTATGCGCAGGTTGTTTATCAGCGACAGGCAGCTTACGGGATAAAAGGTTTAACCATGACAGATTTATCAATAGAGACCGTTGAGGATGCTGAAATGCTGGCGCGCGCTGCTTTGGCGGGGGTTAGCTACTCTCCATTCTGGTTGGATTCACTGGGAAAACCGGCTGATCTAGAGCCTCTTACAGCACAGCTGAACTGCGATTTGCTTATTGTCGGTGCCGGTTTCACTGGCCTGTGGGCGGCGGTTCAAGCCAAAGAACAACAGCCTGAGCGCAATGTCGTTATCATCGAGGCGAATTCAGTGGCGACTGGCGCCTCGGGTCGTCCAGCGGCGATTTTGTCTACTTCGGTTATGCACGGCATGGCTAACGCACAGCGGCTATTTCCTAATGAAATGGATGTGCTCGAACGTCTGGGCAAGGAAAACATGGATGGCTTCAAAGAGGCAATTTCACAATACAATATTGACTGTGACCTAGAGTGGGGCGGTGAACTGACCGTAGCTGTCGGAAAAGAAGGCATGGCTGATATTGAGTCAGAATACCTACTCTACAAAAAATATGGACATGACGCGTATCTGTTAGATAAAGACGCTATTCAAGAGGAGATAAAATCGCCTTTGTTCTTCGGCGGTTTGTGGTCCAAATCACGTAGCGGCACTGTCCATCCTGCAAAGCTGGCCTGGGGTTTAAAGCGAGTAGCGCTTGAAAAGGGAGTAAGAATATTTGAAAACACTCCGATGCTAACTCACTCAAAAAGCCTTTCTGGGATCGAGGTAACTACCCCCGCCGGTTCGGTAAGTGCGAGAAAAGTACTACTCGCGGTTAACGCTTTTGGTGCGAAGAACACTAAAATTCATCAGCGCGTCTCTGCAATAAGAGATCGAATCTTGGTGACTGAGCCGTTGAGTGACGATCAAATGACTTCGCTTGGGTGGGCAAACCGTCAGGGTGTATACGACACTAGGACGCAGCTTAACTATATGCGACTGACAGCGGACAACCGAATTCTTTTTGGCGGTAGATTAGGCTATTACTACAACAATAATACTGATCCGCTAGCTGATAAAAAGGTCGATCCTTATATAAGACTGGCGGAGAACTTCTACCGTACATTTCCCATGTTGCAGGGTATTTTCTTCAGCCATGCTTGGAGTGGTCCAATTGCGTTGACTACCAGAATGGCTGTGCACTACCAACGCTATCATCAAGGCGACATGATTTACGCCGGTGGTTATTCAGGGTTTGGGGTCACCGCCACTCGCTTTGGTGCCAAAGTCGGATTGGCAATCTTGGATGAAAAAAATACGCCAGAAACCCGGCTCGAATTTACGAAAACGCTACCTTCTTACATCCCACCGGAACCTTTTAGATGGATAGGCGCACAGATCACCATGTATGCCTTAGATACGGTCGATGAGAAAGGTGGCTGGCGAAAGTTATGGTTGGCTATGGTAGAAAAAATGGGTTTTCCGGTTACCCAATAAGAAACTGAGGAACTACAGCCATTATGTGTTCAGTCATTTTCTGGAGGTTAGTTTTGAGCTTTATGCCTTTCTGTTGAGCAAGACGATAAACCGGTTAATAAGTTGCCGGCCAGACTTTTTGAATTAAATTGATGATGTACCTACGGCACAAGCGAGACTAACAATGAGTAAAAAATTCAACCAACCACTAAGCGGTAACGAAATGCCTCGATTCGCAGGCATTGCCACCATGTTCCGGCTGCCTACCCAAGAAAGCGGGGAGGGCTTAGACATTGCGATACTGGGTGTGCCCTTAGATATTGGCACGAGTAATCGCAACGGCACTCGTTTTGGTCCGCGCAGTATTCGCAGCGAGTCGGTACTCGTTCGTCCTTATGGGATGGCTACTCGCGCGGCGCCCTTTGACAGTTTTCAGATCGCCGACATCGGTGATGTGCCAGTCAACCCCTTTGATCTGAAGGACTCAATTTCAATTATTGAACGCCACTACGACGAACTGCTTGCGACGGGCGCTAAACCGCTGACTTTGGGGGGCGATCATACGATTTCACTACCGGTGCTCAGGGCGCTAGCTAAAAAGCACGGTAAGATGGCCCTCGTCCACGTAGACGCCCATGCGGACACTAACGATACGATGTTTGGCGAGAGAGTCACTCATGGGACTATATTTCGGCGCGCGCTGGAAGAGGGGTTGGTAGAGGGTAACAAAATGTTTCAGATTGGTTTGCGCGCGACAGGCTATAGTGCCGAAGACTTTGACTGGGCTAGGCAACAAGGTGTTCGGGTCGTGCCGGCAGAAGAATGCTGGTTTCAATCGCTAGCGCCACTGATGGCTGAAATTCGCGCCACAATAGGACCTGACACGCCGACCTATCTAACCTTTGACATTGATGGTCTCGACCCATCAGTCGCTCCGGGTACAGGTACGCCTGAGCCCGCCGGCCTATCGGCTTCGCAGGGCCTCGAAATCATTCGCGGAGTGTATGGTACTAATCTTGTTGGGGCTGATTTAGTCGAGGTGTCACCGCCCTACGATACCAGTGGAAATACTGCTTTATTGGCTGCCAACCTCGCCTTCGAAATGCTGTGCAGCTTTCCCGGGTGTATTCGGCGTAATTAAAAAGCCCTCAATTTTCTTCAATATGGCGCAATATCAGCCGCGTCGTTAGTACTAGCCAAAGGGCCAGTACCAGATGAAATGCATGCCAGCTAACAGCAGCATCAAGCCAAGGTGCTTTGCGGATAAGTAATGCGTTCGCTAGAAATAGTCCATAGGCGGCGGTATTGGCAAAGCGCTGCCATGGTCTTTTTTCTTTCAGTAAAAATACAAGCAGTAGGCCTGTTAGTGCCAGAATAATCGGTAACATCGACAAAAAAGCAGATAAGGAGAATACTACAATAACAAGCAGTGCCAGTGTAGGCAGTACTGTAAGCGCGATCAATTTAGCCGCTGGCTTGTTCAGGTCCGCAACAGCTGCGAGACGAAAAAAACACAGAGCGAACAAACCCAACCCAGCGACAGCGCCTAGCTGCGATACAGTTTGATGAAGTGTGGCAAGCTGCGTTACAGCGCCCGATGCAAAGCGCCAAGTGCCGATGCCCGCTGCTAGCGCCAACATTAGGCAGGCGATCGCCGCGATAAACTGTGAGCTGCGCAACAGCGCGATTGCCGACCCGCAGGCGGCAACTAACAACACTGCCTCACTGAGTGCGTAGTGGGCAGCCATCAGTGCGCCAGTTCTCTGGTGGCGCTATTGCTGTTTATCAACGCTCGCGCTTTGAGTTCATCAGATGACACCCGTGAGCCATCGTGACTCCAGCCCGGCGGCGCTAACAAATACAACAGACGCTGTTTTAAAGACAGTTTACTGATCTTTATATCTTTGAAGATTGAGATATATTCATGGAAAGCAATTCTCAACGGGTTAGACGTATTAATGTTGTTAACCAACCCGTATTCCGGACGATCCTCAGTGTCCTCAGCGACAAAGGTACCAAATATCCGGTCCCATAGAATAAACGTGCCGGCGTAATTGGCATCCAAATACCTTGGGTTTCGACCGTGATGGACGCGGTGGTGGGAGGGGGTATTGAATACGGTTTCAAACCAAACCGGCATTTTTTGAATGACTTCGGTATGAATCCAAAATTGGTAGAAACCAATCAAAAAGCCACAAAAAATCACCAGAACAGGATCAAAACCGATCAACACCAAAGGTAGCTTAAGCACGATTAACCCTTTGAAATTTTTGGTCCATGCCTGTCTGAAGGCGACAGCAAGAGAATATCGCTGACTAGAGTGATGAACGACATGCATAGCCCAAAACCAACGGCAGCGGTGGGCAAAACGATGGTGCCAGTAGTAGCGAAAATCGTCGAGGATATAACACAACACAATCGCGCCGATACTTAAGGGGATGGTATATAGCTGAAATTGGGCGACCCAAAACAATAGACCCAGCGAAATAAAAGCCGCAGCGCCGTTAATGAGGGTACTGGATAACCCCATAAACAGGCAAACTAGACTGTCCTTAAGGTCATTTTCACCGGTTGTGGCAAGATAACGTACGGCCACTGCTTCCAGTAAAATCAGCAAAAAGAATAGCGGCAGGGCAACCCGTGTGGCGTTATATGTAATAAATTCTTCGAGTGGCATGGTTATTATCCTGCTATCTAGCAATAAGAAAACAAAGGGTATGCACTATTTAAACCGCGCTCACTAATGAAAACAATTGATAGTTAATACCTTATTTGTTATAAATTGGAACATGGTTGTCAATCTGCGTCTGTTGAAACATTTTCAAGCCGTGTGCCGTTTTCGGAGTTTTTCGAAAGCGGCTGACGAGCTTGGATTGACTCATTCGGCGATTACCAAGAGCGTTAAAAAACTGGAGAGTGACTGGGGTGTCAAACTCCTAGACAGAACGACAAAACATGTAGCACCGACGGAAGCGGGCCGACGACTTTATATCAAGACGGGCGATCTGCTAGGGTTTGCCGAGAGTGTAAAGACAGAAACGATTCAAGGGGAGCGAGAAATCAGGTTGGTCTGTGGTCCAGCAGTGATCGATACCGTTGTTCAACCGGCGCTGGTGCTGTTTCGAAATGCGTACCCCAATACCAAGGTTACCGTGCAAACAATGCCGCCGGCCCTTGCTGTCGAAGAGTTAATGCAGCGTCGTATTCATCTATTGGTATTTCATGATCGAACCATCGCCGGTTTGGCACACCAAAACCGGCTCAAGGTTAAATCCGTTTATCAAGAACCTTACAAAATTGTGATGCGCGCTGGACATCCGGTACTCAAAACACCGATGACTCTCGATGATATGCTCGACGTTGATTGGGTCGTTGCCGGTTTTGATACGGCCTTCGAGTCAAGTTTAACGGCGGATCAAAAAGCTGTTCTTGCCGCGAGCAATTTCCCCAAATACAAACTGTTAAGTCAAGCCGCCTGCATTAAAATGGCGTTGGGCTCTGACCTGATTACCACTGCGCCTGAATCTGCAGTAGCCCACTGGGTAAGCGCTGGCAAGCTATGTGCAGTAAACCATCCCATGGCAATGGGGTTTTCCATTAGCGCAGCTACGCTGGCCGACACTTCCTCGGAGCCAACACTCACGCACTTTATTGAGAGCATGATTAGGTAGCTCGTAAACTAAGCCGATTGCCGTACTCGTTGTTAGCACAATCTCACAGCGCCGCTGCGCTGGCGTTGTATATTTCTGCGCGATAATCTGCTGGGCTAGTGGGTTCGACAGCCGGCTAAGTCGTAATGCCTGGTATGACCATTGATAGCAGTTATACATGTTTTCTGAAATAACGGTTGTACCGGTGTTGATCGCCAAAGTCAGGCAGGTCAGTTAACTGCGCATGGCGGGTTACTACAATAAGCACCCCGGGCTATTTCTCCTTGGTGTAGCGGTGGGGCCGATGAGCAGGCTTGCTAGTAAAATCAAAAACGTTTTCATGGTGTTTTTCTGTAGTGGTGAGCATTGACGATGATGCAAGACAGTGTGTAAAAGGGGGTATCGCCTGAGTCCGCTGGTTTGGCGTTTCACTAGCCACACTTTAGTCTGCTGGCTACGGCTTACCGGCACTAACACGATAATGACCGCTGCAGGCGCTAAACGAAATTGAGGGGCTAACATCGGCTAATGACTCAAGTCAGTCATCATTAAGACTAATAGCTAGGTGGTAGCGCTAGTGCCGGTTCCTGGCACTTTGAGCACAGTAGATGGAGCAAACAACACATTTATTTTGCCTGTATAGTTCTGCATGAAGATATTTTTGCAAAAATCATTTATGTCATTTATGTCATTTTATTCACTAACAATAGCCATAAGAGAATTGGAATGTTTGAATTGAAAGCCCGGTGCAAGTCAACAGCTCTAGCCGCTCTCGCCGTGAGCGTACTGTGCAGCTCAAGCGTAACAGCCGCTGAAAACCGCAACGT
>JBLHLU010000251.1:0-6051 GCA_047623385.1 Paraglaciecola psychrophila | reverse complement strand
GATGCAAGAAAAATTTGGCATGAGCTAAGCTGCCTGGAGAACACCAGTGAAAGCAATAAAATGTGCAAGCCAGTTATGCCACAGCTACCACCACAGCCACTATCGCATTGTGTTATGAGCGAGGACGCCAAGCCTGCGGCAAGTCAACCGCCGCTGGAGCTAGCAGAAATGTTGCAGCTGGATGCGCATACGATACGAGATTTGGAGATTTTTGAGACCGAATCGGGACAAGCCAGCCTCTACGATTTTTGTAATTTCACCAAAACATCCGGTGGCGCCAAAGTGTTAATACGGCGTATGTCTCAGCCTTGGTCTGTTCACCAGCGCATATTTGCCACCCAGCAGGCACTGCGCTTTATATTGCAACACCGTGATGCCTTCAATGCCTTGCCCACGGCTTTTGCCACCGGTCGGGTAGACCACTACAGTCACGAAATATTACCGATAATTACAGCCGTTAACGGGTTCCAGTTTGCTGTGGGTGTCATGTCGCTCAAGTCTGCCGACGACCCTCACTATCAAAGTATTGTTCGTGGTGTATTAGTGAGTTGCACGCTTATTCGTGTGCTGCGTAAGATGGTTGCACAAATTGAACTGAGTGAACCCGCCGGCGAGCTAATCGGTTTACTAGCAGCGATGCGAGAGCTACTGGCACGGCCACGGCTGGCGCAAATCCCTGAACGCGAGGTAGGCAGTTGGGCCTGGGGGATACTGCGATTGGATCAAGTGTTTCGGCTCCATGAAAAAGCCGCGATAGCCCAGCTACTTAATCTTATCTACGAGATCGACGCCTTGGTCGCTATGGCCGACGCCACTGAGCAACATGGTTTTACGTTGCCAATACTGGAACACGGAGCACTGCGTGTTTATGCAGAAGGTCTGGTGCATCCCTTTATAAAAAAGGCTGTTGCCAACCCGGTAAAAATCGATCAACAGCGCCGTCTAGTATTTATTACCGGCCCCAACATGGCCGGTAAAACCACCTATATGCGTGCCTTCGCCACCGCCTTGTACTTGGCACACTTGGGTATGGGGGTACCGGCTAGTACCTTTCGATTTGTACCGGCACAAACGTTGATTTGTTCAACTTCACTGAGTGATGATTTACGTAACTCGGTGAGTTATTTCAAAGCAGAAGCGCTGCGAGTTAAAGCCATTGCCAGTGCTCTCGCTCAGGGCTTGCGGGTGGTGGCGCTGTTGGATGAACCCTTTAAGGGCACTAATGTAAAAGACGCCATGGATGCGTCTCAGGCTATTTTGCAGCGTTTCGCTGTTAGAGAACACTGTCTGTTTATGTTTTCCTCTCACCTTATTGAATTGGGAGAGCAGTTGCACCGTGATGACCCCATCGACTGCCAGTTTTTTGAAGCCGAAGAGGGTGGTGAGCGACTGCAATTCAACTACACCTTGCAGCCCGGTATTTCTAGCCAACGGTTGGGCATGCGAGTGCTGAGGGAGGAGGGGGTTTTTGAATTGTTAGATGCCAGCGACAAAAGCCTAGCACAGTAACAATACCACAGCGACCAAGCCCCTATATCGCATCACTCAAGGGTTATAACTTGCCCTGTGGCACATCAACCTGCGCTTGTTGCTGCAGTTCTTGTTCGTTGACGGTTATGCTGTTTTCAGCATCGGTGATAGACCAGCACCAAAATTGTTCTTTGCCCACGGCTTCTGTTAGTGGTGACAGGGTAATCGTTAGCTCCCGGCTGGGGTCAACACTAAAAGGCTGTGGCAGCGGGAACAAAATTTGATCCCAGTGGGTGGGCATATCATTGGGGCCCGTGCCAAACTGTACGCCTGCGCTTAGCTGCGCGCTAAACCAGCCGCACAGAGCAAAAATGTCGGCTTTTTCACTGGGTATTAAGGTAGTGGTGAATACCCGTGGTGTGTCGGTCTTGGCGACGGTATGCATGTCCAATGACCCCAGCAGCGCGGTACTGTCTAAAATACTCTGCGGATCAAGTATCATTAAGTCAGACTGCTGAAAGGGAACATGGGCAATCGGTGAAAAATCTAGACCATAGGGTTTGTCCGCCAAAAAGAATAAGTCTTCTAATACGTCTTCATCGGTAACCAAACCGACGTGCAGGCTGACTTGCGCGGGAATCATTACCCCATATTCAGCTAAAAATCGATCTCTAACCGCCAGCAAAGGCTCCAGCATGGCCTCGTAAAACAGACAGTGGCCCATCCACTCCGACACAATAACATCGACCTTGTGTTCTAGTTGCAGTGATTGGTGATCGTCGTGATAAAAGGCGATAGTATCAAAGCCGTTGCGCTGGGCAATGGTTTGTGCGTTGCTGATAAACGGTGATCGGTCGACTGCGATGACCGGGTCGGCCCCCGCCCGGGCGGCAAACATTGCCAAAACGCCAGTACCGCAACCAAAATCAAGTACGCTTTGGCCCGGCTTTACCACCTGCTTAATAGACTTCTCATAGGCCTCAGTGCGAATCAGATCTTGCAGCATCACTTTATGCATGGCTACATCGCGATAAGACATACGGTGTCGGCCAAAGCTACCATCACTATCGTTAGCACTGATGTCCTGACTCTGATCCTTAGTGGTGCTCATGGCAATCTCGTGTAGGGCTGTGCAAAGGGGTATCCCCAGCGTTTTACCGATCAATACAAGCTAATCAGCGGCAACACGGTGTAATAGCTGCCAGTGGTTACGCTACATCCATAACCGGGTTTTGGCTGGCAAGATACTCATTGTATGTGCCTTGGTAGTTTACAATCGCTTGATTTTTAATTTCGATGACCCGAGTTGCCAGTGACGATACAAATTGGCGGTCGTGGCTGACAAAAATCAATGTGCCGTCGTAGTGCTTAAGCGCACCGTTAAGCGCTTCAATAGCCTCCATATCGAGGTGGTTGGTAGGCTCGTCCATAATCAACACGTTGGTGTCCATCATCATTAACTTGCCGAACAACAGCCGGTTTTTCTCGCCACCGGAACACACCTTGGCTTTCTTGTTGGCGTCATCGTTAGTAAATAATAAACGTCCCAACATGCCACGCACCATCAAATCGTCGTGTTTGGCCGTGCGCCACTGCGACATCCAGTCAAATAGGTTTAAGTCGTTGTCAAATTCGTCGGTATTATCCTGTGGGCAGTAACCAATAACCGCGTTCTCTGCCCATTTCACCGTGCCGCTATTGGCCGAAATCTGGTCGATAAGGCAGCGTAACAGGGTAGTTTTGCCGGCGCCATTCTCACCGATAACCGCTAACCGCGCGCCGGCCTCTAAAATAAGATCGCCTTGGCTAAACAGGTTTTCTTCCTCAAAGCCGTGGGCCATATGCTCGAGCACTAACGCTTGGCGGTGCAATTTTTTGCATTGTTTAAAACTGATGGACGGGGTGCTACGGCTGGAGCTTTTAACCTCGTCGAGGCTTATTTTGTCCATCTTTTTGGCCCGTGAGCTCGCTTGCTTGGCTTTCGAGGCATTGGCCGAAAAGCGGTTAACAAACGCTTGTAACTCATCAATCTCAGCACTCTTTTTAGAGTTTTCAGTGAGTAACTGCTCTTGAATGAGCGCAGCTGCGGCCATGTAATATTCGTAGTTACCGGGATAAATGCGCAGCTCTCCGTAGTCGATATCGGCCATGTGGGTACATACCGAGTTGAGAAAGTGCCGGTCGTGAGAAATAATAATCATCGTGCTCTTGCGCTGATTGAGGATGTCAGCCAGCCAGTTAATGGTGTAAATGTCGAGGTTGTTGGTCGGCTCGTCCAGCAGCAGAATATCGGGATTGGCGAATAACGCCTGTGCTAACAATACCCGCAGCTTCCAGCCCGGGGCAACCTGCGCCATTAAGCCAAAGTGAAACTCTTCTTCAATACCAGCCTCTAGCAGTATTTCACCGGCGCGACTTTCGGCGGTATAACCGTCCATCTCGGCAAATTCTGCCTCCAAGTCACCGACCCGCATGCCGTCTTCGTCAGACATCTCAGGCAACGCGTAAATGCGATCACGCTCTTGTTTTACCTTCCACAGCTCAACGTCACCCATAATAACCGCGTCGACTACAGAGTACTCTTCAAAGGCGAATTGGTCTTGGCTCAAGGTACCCACTTTGCGGCCTGGCTCAATCGACACGTTACCCGAGGTTGCCGCCAACTCACCACTGAGTATTTTCATAAAGGTCGACTTACCACATCCGTTGGCCCCAATAAGGCCGTAGCGGTTGCCGTTATCAAATTTCGCCGAGATATTTTCGAACAAGGGCTCAGCGCCAAATTGCATGGTGATGTTTGCAGTAGAAATCAAAGGTGTATTCTCGAGAAGTAGTGGATAGTGGTGTGAGTCTATTAGCGTTAAGCTGCAGTGACTACAAGCCTAAAGCGCGCGCACTATAAAGACTTAAGGGCTAAATGTCGAGTTTTCTGGCTATTAATTGCGCAGAAAAAACCCCTCAACGACAGTAAAGTGAAGGGAAAATGTGCAGTAAACAGCGAGCCGCATTCCTAGGCAAGAAGGTGCTCGCTAACCAGCTTTTTAATCGATTAGCTGTTCACGGTGAATCGGCGCTGATCAAGTAACGCGGTAATAAAATGGCTGCGAACTAGTACTGCGCTTATCGAGGTTTCGATTAACACCGTCGAGATCCGGTTGGCATGAACAGCGTCAATATCCATCGACTCTGGGGCCTGCATGGCCATAATGGGTAACGGCGGGCTACCTCAATTAACCCGGGTACGCTGGATGTGCGGTCAAATAACCCTGCACTGGCCGCCGACACGCAGTATAGGAGACCGCATTATGTGGTCGGTAAAAACACACGCTGAGCAATTGATGCAGCAAAGTAATAACGAGAAACACCGATTATCGAGCGCTTGTTGTCAAACTTATGTTATCGATCTAGTGTTATCGAACTTATATTGTAGAACTTATGCTGTCGAACTTGTGTTAGTAAGCTACAGCTACTCACCTAAAAGGAGAAAGGTATGTCTCATTGGCTAAAAGAAGGTAATACCGCGGTTATTACCGGCGGCGCAAGCGGGCTAGGGCTGGAAGCGGCCCGTCAATATGTCCGTGTGGGAATGAACGTGATCATAGCCGATAATAACGCGCTGGCATTGCAGGTCGCGGTGGCCGAATTACAGCAGTTGGCGAGTTCGTTCCAAGGCCAAATTCTTGGGCATCATTGTGATGTAGCTAGCCTCGCAGCTGTGGAAGCGCTACGAGATATCGTTATCACGCAATTTGGCGCTGTTCATTGTTTGATGAATAATGCCGGGGCGGCTATCAGCGTTGGCGCACCTTGGGAGAATCTTGATGATTTAAAAAAGACCTTATCGGTCAACCTCTGGGGGGTTATTCACGGTTGTTATGTTTTTATCCCAGCGATGTTGGCCAGCAAAGAGCCTGCTGTGGTTATTAATACCGGTTCAAAACAAGGCATAACTCGGCCACCGGGAAACTATGCCTATAACCTGTCGAAGGTAGGGGTGCTGGCCTATACCGAAAGTATTGCCGAGGCATTACGCCATGTTACCGACTGCAAGCTTAGCGCCCACCTGTTGGTGCCAGGTTTTGTCTACACGCCTATGGTTTCTGCTCGCCTACCTGAACAGCCTGCAATGGCTTGGACCGCAGAGCAAACCATAAACTTTATGTTGCCCTGTATTGAGCGCGGCGATTTCTATGTCATCTGCCCAGACAATGCAGTAACCCGGGATATCGACGAGAAACGTATTCAGTGGAACGCCGATGATTTAATAAAAAACAGACCGGCACTGTCGCGCTGGCATGCCGACTTTGAACAAACGTTTGAGGACTTTATGGCAGATTGAGGGCAGGACGCCGCGGGGTAGCCGCTGAACATGCCTGGTGAGGCGCGAAAACTGGCCCTGGGTACTAACACCGAGTGCAAACACTGAATGCTAGGCACTGAACACAAGATAGCAATGCAGATAAAAACAGCGTCAGTGCCGAGCAAACGCTCTACGCTGGAGATACTGGAGATACTGGAGATACTGGAGATACTGGAGATACTGGAGATACTGGAGATACTGGTGCTGCCGTGGACTGCCCA
>JBLHLU010000250.1:0-6062 GCA_047623385.1 Paraglaciecola psychrophila | reverse complement strand
ATACCATGATTCGGGGAAGAACAATGCCATCAGCTATTAAGCCACCCTTCAGTTTTGCATCAGCCCAGCAAAAGGTGCAGCGTGCCGAAGATTTATGGAATGGCAAGAACCCGCATCAAATTGTCTTGTCCTATACAGAAAATTCTGTATGGCGTAACCGCAATGAGTTTGTGCAGGGCCGAGCGGCAATTACAGGGCTGTTAAGACGTAAATGGCAGCGAGAGCTAGATTACCGCTTAAAAAAACAGCTCTTTACCTATAATGACAACCGTATTGCCGTCCACTTTGAGTATGAATATCACGATGACAAGGGCCAGTGGTTTCGTGCCTACGGTAATGAAAACTGGGACTTTGATGCCGAGGGCCTGATGCAGGCACGCGATGCCAGTATTAACGAGTTGGCAATCGAGGAATCTGCACGCCGAATTTTTTGAAGGATTTTTTAAGGGTTCTTGTAAAAGTTATTTTAACCACGGTTAAGCAAGCCTTTAACTTTACGGCAACTCAATTACCACCACTAAATTACACCACGACAAACCATAACTAAAGTAAGGAGAATCTTATGACGACCATCAAACTTCACCGTCACGCACTATCTGGTCACTCGCACCGAGTTCAGTTATTTTTATCTGTTCTTGGTCTCGATGCCGACATTATCGACATTGATCTTGGCAGCGGCGAGCACAAAAAATCTGCATTTTTACAAAAAAATCGCTTTGGACAATTACCGGTGTTAGAGGACGGAGACACAGTTCTGTCCGACTCCAATGCCATTTTGGTTTATCTTGCGACGCAATATGATGCTAGCCATCAATGGTTACCTAAAGATGCCGTCGCAGCGGCTGAAGTTCAGCGATTTTTATCAGTAGCGGCCAGTAAAGTCGCCTATGGTCCGGCTTCGGCACGATTAGTTAATGTATTTGGTGCAGGGCTCGATCATCAAGCGCTAATTGCCGAATCGCACGCTCTGTTAGCCACACTCGATGCTCATCTTCAAGAGCGCGCGTGGCTGGCGACAGATAACGCGACTATTGCTGATATTGCCAACTATACCTACATTGCTCACGCCCCCGAAGGTGGTGTGTCATTAGAAAATTACACAAATGTTCGCGCTTGGTTACAACGCGTTGAGCGGCTAGCTGGTTTTGTAGCGATGCAAGCAACGGCCGTGGGTCTGGCGGCATAAGCAGCTTTTAATGGGGCCGTCATATTGGAGGAACTTGATATGGCGGCTGCATTTTTTTGATTAGGAAAACCACTCACAGAAGTAAAAACATGAAGAAAGTCATGATGTTACTCGCCAATGGCGTTGAACCCTTAGAAATGTCGGCCTTCAGTGATGTGCTGGGGTGGGCAGGTTTAGTGGGAGATGAAGCCATTGAACTCACCGATGTGGGTATGCAAGCGCATATTAAAACCACTTTTGGCTTACAGCTACAGCCCAACAATCTGCTAAATGATATAAATTTGGATGATTTTGACGCGCTGGCAATACCGGGCGGCTTCGAACCTAGCGGCTTTTATGATGATGCACTTAGCGAGCCCTTTCTCGAGGTTATTCGTCATTTTGCCGCCGCTAAAAAAGTCATTGCTAGTGTCTGTGTCTCAGCCATTGCGCTAGGTGAGGCCGGTGTTCTTAAGGGTAAAAAAGCCACTACCTATCATCAAGTCGGCGGTAGCCGCAAGCATCAGCTCACCTAAAATGGTGCCTTGTTTATCGATCAGGCGGTGGTTATCGATGACAACTTGATCACCTCAACAGGGCCTGGCACAGCAGTAGAAGTTGCTCTGACTTTACTTGAAAAACTCAGTAGTAAAGACAACGCCGATAATCTACGCAAGATAATGCGCATACCAAAACCCAGCAAGGTTTGGTTACAGGCACCCCAGGTGTAGACATTGATTAAATGACCCTTGTTACAGGGGTTACTAGCTAACAAATACAGCGGTGCCGAACCCATGAAAAATAATATGGCTACACTATCCAAAGCGCTCACCTCACCGTTTCATCGCGGCGAGCGAGCTATTCAACAACAGCTGGGTGTTCGCGAACAAATGGAGCGTTTTGGTAGCCGTGTTATTCGCGACCATATGCCCACGCAGCACCAAGAATTTTATCAGCAGCTGCCGTTTATTTTTGTGGGTCATGCCGATGCGCAAGGTTGGCCGTGGGCTTCGATACTTTTTAATGAGCCGGGTTTTATTCAAGCGCCCGATAACAAAACGTTGATCCTAAATGCTCAGCCGGTTGCGGGTGACCCTTTAGCTGATACTTTAATAACCGGAACCCCGCTGGGTTTGTTAGGTATAGAGCTAACCACTCGACGACGCAACCGTTTAGCTGCCCATATTATTGAATCTACAGATGCGCAAATTACTTTGCAGATTGATCAAGCCTTTGGCAATTGTCCGCAGTATATTCAACGTCGCGAACTAGTGCGGGTAGAGGAAAAAGTGCTACCGGCATCAACCATAAAAACGTTCAACAAACTCGATGCTTGTGCGCGCGCATTAATAGCCACTAGCGATACTTTCTTTGTCGCCAGCTATCTGAGCAATAATAGTGGCGACGCCAGCGAGGGAGCCGATGTCTCTCACCGCGGTGGCCGTCCTGGTTTTATCCGTATTGATAGTGATAGCACTTTGACTATTCCCGATTATCTCGGTAATAATCATTTCAACACCTTGGGTAATTTTGCTGAAAACGCTAGAGCGGGTTTATTGTTTGTAGATTTTGAGCAGGGTCATCTATTAATGTTAACGGGAACGGTAGAAATTTTATGGGATGCTCCCGACAGAGCATACTTTGAAGGTGCCGAGCGTCTATGGCAATTTCATATTGATCACGGGCGATGGCTTGAACAAAGTTTGCCGCTGCGCTGGACGCTAGATGAATACTCGCCTAATACGCTGCTGACAGGTACTTGGGCTGACGCTCAAAGTAGACGACAAGCTGACGCGCTCCGAGAACAGTGGCTGCCCTATGTAGTAGACAAGATAGTTGCAGAGAGCAGTGTCATTAAGTCGTTTTATTTACAGCCTAAAAATAACGTTGTGCCGAGTTTTAAGCCAGGCCAGTTTCTAACGATAAAGCACCCGGTTGATGGTAAGGACACGATTAGAACCTATACCGTATCCAGTGCCCCCACCGACCCCGCCCTGCGGATTAGTGTTAAGCGTGAAATGTCATTAAACAAGGATGTGCCCGATGGACTTTTCTCCAACTTTATTCATAGTCAGCTAGCTATCGGGGACACGGTCTATGCGAAGGCACCCATGGGTGAGTTTGTGTTTGACGCCGCTGGGTCTCGGCCCGCTGTATTATTAGCAGGAGGTGTTGGCATCACCCCCATGGTATCAATGGCACGTCACGCAATGATAGAGGGCGTGCGCACGCGATCTGTTCGCCCTACCACATTAATCTGTGCCGCCAGCAATGGCGAGCAGCGGGCATTTTTTAAAGAACTACGGGATATCGAGCAACAATCCAATGGCACTATTCGCAGTTTTTGGGCCTTGAGTGAGATTGAAGGCTCGATGCTGGCGGGTCGCGACTATCACCATCACGGACGTATTTCAGCTGCGCTATTGCAGGCAGTTTTACCCTTGGATGACTATGAATTTTATCTCTGTGGCCCCGCTGCTTTTATGCAATCGATGTACGACCTGCTTAGAGAATTAGGTGTTCATGATGCAAGAATTTTTGCAGAAGAATTTGGGCCTGCAGCGTTACAGCGCGTCTGTGATCAAGCAACTAGTCAATTTGAACCCCTAGCTCAAGCCGATGAGGCTATCGTAGAATTTACCGAGTCAAAGATTGAGCAAGCGTGGTCGATTAAAAATGGTAATTTATTAGATTTTGCTGAAGCTCATGGCCTAACCCCCGAGTTTGGTTGCCGAAGTGGACAGTGCGGGGCCTGTAAAACCGAGTTGATCTCGGGAGGGGTTAGTTATCTGACTAAGCCGTTGTCGTCGCTTGGACCTAGTGAAATATTATTGTGTTGCGCAGTTCCTGCTGCTGTAGCAGGGCAAGATGTCGTCAAAATTGCAATAAAATCATGAGCAGCTTAAGTGCGCGCGATCAATCTTGACATTAATTTTAGACATTAACCTTAGCCTTCGTCTTAGCCATTAATATTAGCGATAAACCGAGTTCCGCAGATACTCTTGGCAATTGCTGCTTTGGATTAGGCGGCGCAGAGCTCATATAGATTTTATTATGGCGACCTTCCCAAATAAGCCTGCAAGTTATATATATTAAATAGTTATTGGTTTGATAGGGGATAAATAAAGCTAGTGGTTTACGCATGTTAAATTTTAGCTGATGCTATTTTATCTGTTTACTCGTCGCGGCCTAACGTCAATTAACGAATCAAGCTCAATAGACTCGCTGCGAAACCCGCAAGTTGACTAGCAGGTATCGCTCAAGGGGGTAGACTAAAGCTCGATATAGATTGATGCGATTGAAGAGTTGCCACCAAACCTTAGGTTCATCGCTGGTGATAGGTTATTCTTATGCTATTCGTAAGTTTTGTGATTTCTGGCGCCTTCAATCAAGGCTAGCAGAGGCACTGTGTCAATGATGGTGACTTCTCTTAACTTTTTTAGTAATACCTCTTGGCTGCCAAAAGTCGATTCGTCATATTGGTGCTTTGATATTTCGGCGTCTGGGTTATGAGCAATGTCTTTGTTTGCCTGTGATTGGGAATTTATTGGACTGCTCTTTTTGGGCAAACCAGTATTTAGATTGCTCTGCTGAATGGGGTTTGGGTTGATGCTGGGGCTAGTAAGTTGGGCTGTTTCACTTTGGGTGGAGGCCAGTGTTTTGAGTTCATTGATGAGCTGGTCTATTTGTTGTTGACGAATACCGCCGAGCTCTATGAGTTGTTTTAGTTGTGTTGAGGCGGACACCCAGATACTTTCTGCAAAAGCTTGAGGAGTCAGTGCCGTTGTTTTTATAGGCTTTTGTGTCTCGGTCTTGGTTTCTGAGGGTGAGGTTTGTGTGCGTTTTTCTTGGGTAGCTTTAGCCATGCGCTGCTGCCAATAGCGGCTGAAGCGGTGTGATTTAATAGGGCTGGCTTTATAGCTTTTGTCGATGTTATCGGCTAGTAAGTTGAAGTCTTGGCAGGCTTGCGTGCTGGGTGCGCCTAGTGCAACCGGATGTTGTCGAGCAACAGCGTTCACTATGGCCTGGTCACGGCAGATTGAGCCAAGAAATATTATTCGTAGGCCAATATATTTGTCGACGGCGGCCTGAAAGCGTTTGAATATATTTTGGGCTCTACTGACGCCTGGCGCCATGTTGACAAGTACTTGCACTGGGCGTTTAAAGTTACTGCGGCGCAACACTTTTAGAAGTGAGAAGGCGTCGGTAAGCGATGTGGGTTCGGGGGTAATGACGACGATGGGCATTTGGGTGGCTGCGACAAAATGCAATACAGTGGCGGAGATGCCTGCGCCGGTATCTATGATGAGATAGTCGTAGTGGGGCTCGAGTTCGTCTAGCCCACGCATGAGTAGCATTTGTTGTTCGGGAGCGAGCTCTACGCAATTGGCGACTCCCGAGGCGCCGGGAATGATGTGTATACCAGCTGGGCCTTTGACGAGTATTTCAGCGAGTGTTTTTTCGCCGTTAAGAAGATGCTCTAGGGTGTATTGCGGCGCCACACCCAGCAGAATGTTGATGTTAGCCAGGCCGGTATCAGCGTCGAGGATACATACTTTTTCTCCTCTCAGGGCTAGTGTGATGGCGAGATTTACGGCGATGTTGCTTTTGCCAACACCGCCCTTGCCGCTGGTTAGGGCGAGTGTTTTCATTACGTGGGTCAGGGGGGCGTTAGACACACTGGTGTCCTTGCGTTATGTTGCCTGAAATCCATTTTTTATAAGCCATGGCGGGTTAACCCTGTAATTTTGTTGTCAATCTGAAGAGGCTAGCAGCAATGTCTAGTCGATGAGTTCTAAGCCTCTAAGGCATTATGATCGGCTCTCGGCAGATAGGCAATGATTTCGCGGGGTCAAAACTTAAAGTATGTTGTTAGAGGACATGTGGAGGTTATTGT
>JBLHLU010000249.1:0-6068 GCA_047623385.1 Paraglaciecola psychrophila | reverse complement strand
TCGTTATGGCGGTGAAGCCGTATTTGCACCACGCATTGGCGCTCAAACTGAAGACGATGGTTATTTGGTGAGTTTTGTGCATGATGAAAAAACGGATCAAAGTGAATGTTTAATCATCGATGCACAGGACATCGCAGCGGGTCCGGTGGCAACTATTATAATGCCATTTCGCGTGCCTTACGGTTTTCATGCCGGCTGGGTGGCTGCCAGCTAGCCACTTGATTGCTGGCGAATCAAGATGCCGCCTGCAACTTACTATTGAGTTGGAACAGCGCGATGAGCGTTGTTCCAACTGGAGGATTGTTCCGACTGGAAGATTGTGTTCACAAAAATTCTTTCAGTGAATTTTCACCTTGTAAAATACGTACTCTAATTAGCTGTAAAAGCCTCAGTTGTGGCGGTCTCTACACAATCTTTCACTGCACAATTCTCCCGACAATTCTCCCGACAATTCCCCCGACAATTCATTCGACAATCAAAGCCAACAATTGAAGCCAACAATTAAAGCCAACAAACAAAGCTAAGTGCCAGTCCCGGCTTTCCTTCGCTATCAAAATAGTCTTGTTGTTAGTGTAACTGATAGTTGTATTCTCTTTTAACACTGCCCAAACAGTGTAGGGTAATTCTTTCGCGATAGATTAGGTAAAATATGCTGAAATAAAAACCACGGCGCCACAGGCCACCACCGTTTGAGGCAAGTAGCGGGCAGCAGAGGTTGACGGTATTTTTAACCGTATTGTGAGGTGTTGAATTCAATGAAATCTGCAGTACGCCTTTTTTTAGCGCAGTACGTACCGCCCATTCTGTCGCGTAACGGCGTAACGAAAATATCGAATAGTTTGTTTGAGTAAAGCTTGCTGCGTTTGCGAAAAACTATTACAAAAAAAAATGCCTTAGCTGTTGGCCATCGCAACATAAGACAATGCTAACGAGTTTTTACGTAAAAACAGTGATGACCTGTGCTAACCGCCCGATTACAGTCGCATTGACCAGCCGTTAGTACCAGACCCCGACGTTTTACAGCACAGCTGTTATTTGACCGCACTGATCCAATTGTTAGTTAATAATGGCCAGCCTATTACCCGGAGCGAAGACAGGGCTGCAATGTTTATTGCCATAATAGGTAATAGCTTGGGCTGCTGATAATCCGGGCCACTAATAATCTGAACCGGCTAATATCTCGAGATACGAGTAATCTGGGGCAGCCACTCATTGCCTATTGACTAATAGAGCTAGGCCGAGCATCAGCAACGGCGCTGATCTGCGTAGGAATAGCGCCGCTAGACGCTGCTGCTAGGCGGTCTTTTCCATTTTAACTGTAGTGAGAACGGCTAGCCCGACCACGAACAACATAGCGATAGAAGCCATACCAATACGCTGTGAGTTGAAGGTGTCAGTAAAGAACTCTACTAACATCGGTCCTATCCAGACGGTGACGGTACCGGCGATGGCATACAGTCCGAAGAACTCACCACTGCGCCCCGGTGGTGCAAGATGGACTAGCATCGAGCGGCTAGAAGAAATACTGGCCGTGGCAGTGACCGCGACGATACTGATAGAGCCGAGGTAGACTAGGTCAGAGAGTGACTTAAAGATAATACCGTCCCAGATTTGAACATTGTCGATTAAGCCAAAAAAGAGTGTCTCTCGAGTGATCGACAGTTGCAAGACGAGGCTGGCAACCATAACCACGATGGCGATTATTAGCGCTGTTTTAGGGCCTAATTTGGTATCGAGCCAACCGCCTAGTAAGCCACCGCCAAATGCCCAGATTGAGCCAAAAATAGCGTACACCGTCATTTCAAGAATTCCCCAGCCGAGAAACAGCGAGACATAAACAGCTCCGAGCGCTAAAAAAGCGGCCATGGCGTCAGCATAGAGCATGCGAGCGACCAGATACTTCATCATTTCCCGGTATTTGGCGGCCTCGCGGATGGTTTTGATCACGCCCTTGGCGCCGTCTTTGAAGGCTTGCAGCCAACTTGCACCTTTTGTTCCGCCGTCTTCTGCGTACATAAAGAAAGGGATTGAGAACAGGGCAAGGAAGACCGCACAAATGGGTCCGGTTAGCCGCTGTATTTCAAACTGACTGGCGTCGACACCAAATAGCGGCTCAGCAAATGGCCATTGATTCATCGCTGGTAGGGTAAACATCAACACCAGACTCAGCATGAGCAGGGCCGCCGACAGATTACCCAAACCTAATCCAAGCCCAGAGATAGCGGGAAGCGATCTCTGTGTCCCTGCAACCGCCAACATCGAATTGTGGGTGACTTCGGAGTAGGTGTAACAAACATAAGCCACCATCAAAACTACGGTGATAGTCGCTGTGCTGAGGCCCGCTTCACCGGGGATAGCGTACCAAAGCATCCAAGACATCACTGTTATGATGCCAAGAAATAGAGCCAGTAGGGGCTTTCGCAAACCGCCTCGATCTAAAGCAGCGCCAAGAAAAGGTGCGGTAAAGGCCGCCACTAGGCCGGCACCCTTAGTAACTGCGGCGATGGCAGATTGTCCTTGGGCATTCAGCGTTTGCTGTGCTTCTTCCGGAGAAAGCCCGTCGAGCATACCGCTGGCTCTAACGTCTGCTCCGATAATTTCCCTAGCAAAATAAGGTGCAAAAATGTAAATGACAATAAGGATGTAATACGGGTTGCGAGCCCATTCAAAAAAAGCCCAAGCAAAGCCGGTTTTTTCCATCGCGCCGCCAGTTCCATAGTGCGATGAATAGTCGACGGGTTCAGCCGACGTTTGGGGTGCAACAATATCAGTCATCCGGGGTTCCTCAGTTACGTTTTATAGGCGATCGCTGGCGGCGCGGAAAAAACGCGGCCCAACATGTGCTTCGCAGGTAGTCGATTACACAAAAAAATCTATGCACTGGGCCTATGCCGCAAGCGGACTAGGCCCTATAAAGGGTGTGTTTAGTGTTTTTTGCATGAACTGTCTCTACTTCTTATTAGTTTTTATCTACACCACTGTTATGTCTTTGAGTTGCTCACTATTGTGTCAGTTTACGTTACATTTTCCGGTGTTGTAGACCAATTGAGCGGCGGGCTAAGGTGGCGCCGGGGCCGCTCAAAACAAACATAACAATATCACGATGTTGAGCAGGGTCAAAACTTCGCTGCGGGCTAGGAGCTAGTAGTTGTATTGTTAGTGGGAGGTTTGATTGCCATACAGCGGTTAAATAACAGGCCTAGCCAGCTCTAGGCTCCACTAAAGACAAACAGTAGCTGCTGTTCAGGGCTGGCCACAGATCAAAATTGACAATGGAGCAATGCTTAACGCGATACGTTATTGATCAATTATTGCTCTATCTCATGGCCCTGTTACATCGCGCTATAACATCGCGCTGTTACGACGCGCTGTTACGACCCGCGATAATACCGCTTTATCCCCTAGGTCTAACACCCTGTACTACAGCGCTTTGATACGGGTTATTACCAAGCACTTTCCAAGCCACTGTGCGGCTCGCCCGGGCCTGTTAGCCAGTGCGGTTTGACCCAGTGTGGTCGGCTCAGTATGTTGTGCCGCTCTCTGGACATTGAGCAGCTGGCGAACGATCAGCGATTCATCGGTGACATGCCCGGGGCCGCAACCGCAGCGAGTATGTAAAACTGACTTACGAGGTCTACGCGGGTTTTACATGGAACCAGCTGTACCCGTGCTTTGAACTCGAAGATGTACCTCATTTGAGGTTCAATGGACGTGAAAATATTGACAGCTACCCACAAATTCACGTTATACACGGCTGTTGACCTAGGTAGATTCGCAAGTTGGTGAAACCCAGGCCATTGGCTCAGTTTTTAGAAACGGCCAGTAATATTTACGGGCCTAGACCAAGCTTGGCCGAGCGCAATGTAGAGTTACTGACGGAACGACGCGTTAATGCCGCTGAAATAGACACGATAACAGCCATGGCTGTTATTTATGCAGAGTAATAATACCCGCACAACAGGCGACTGAGCGAGGGGCGATGCCGGCAGCAGGGGTGCTATCTTGGAGCTGTAGTTATATAAGTAGTTACATGGGTAGGCACATGAGTAGTTACATGAGCATGCACCCGAGTAGTTACATGTATTATAGTAGCTGCATAGCATGGTTGCACAGCACAGTGGGAGCCCTATGGGGTCGGTAAAATCAAGGTGAAAAGCAGGCGGGTCAACCTCATATAGCGACTAACACACTATAAGTGCGGTCTTTAAGCAGTTAATAGGCAGGGGCCTGCATAGACCAGCACTGGGTGCTGTGATCAATGCCCATACTTGACTCCTGCCTTCGACTTTTTCGCTCAAGCGCTAGGTTCAGCTCTTTTCCCTTCCTGTTTTCCAGTCCAGATTCACTATGCTACGACAACATAGCACAAACAACGATCCTGCCGGTTTACCCCTGCTGCAAGAAACTCCATTGCCGGGGAGTCTGATTCTGCGGCTGGTGCGTATATACTAATTATCGGTTTTACTAGTGTTGGCAATGGTTAGCGCAGGTTATGGTTAGATATTATATGAGGCTAAGGCATAAGCTACAAAATGCCATATGTCGTCTTTTCGACAGTGTCGCAAGTTGAGACTTAATAATGGTTTTAGTTAGCTTTCTCGAACTACCACTTGATCAGCAATCGCGAGTGATAGAAATGGCTTGGGAAGACAGAACACCTTTTGAAGCGATTGAACTTCAATTTGGTTTTAGTGAAAAAAATATCGTGCAGATAATGCAACGGCATCTAAAGCTGAAATCCTTCAAAAACTGGCGTAGAAGGGTCAGCGGGCGGGCGACAAAACACCAAGCTTTGCGCAGCCCAGAGGTATTGCGTGGTTACTGCAAAACCCAGTATAAAATGCGAAATTCAAGGAAAAAATAATGTTTAGTATTTTTAAAAAAGATCCGGCAAAGCACTTGCAAAAGCAATACGAGCAGACTGCAGAAAAAGCCTTTCAAGCTCAGCGCAATGGTAATATCCGTTTGTATTCAGAATTAACAGCCGAAGCTGAAAAAATACGCGGTGAATTAGAAATATTGAAACAATCATCATAATCACAGTGTTTTCGAAGCTATAGCCATGAAACTTGATACGATCGTTAAAGTTAAGACCGTCCGTTGGATATTGGGTGACCAGCTTAATGCAGGCCATTCCTGGTTCCGAGAAAAAAGCGACGATATTCTGTACGTGATTGCTGAGCTGCCGCAAGAAGTCAGCTACGTTCAGCATCACGTGCAAAAAGTGTGTGCATTTTTTCTCGCTATGGAGAATTTTTCCGAAGCACTACGAAAAAGTGGTCATCAAGTGTTGTATCTAACACTTGATGACTCGGCTAAGTACGATTCGCTGCTAGCGCTTATTCGACACATCATCACTGCAACACAGTGCAGCCATTTTGATTACCAGCGCCCCGATGAGCATCGTTTACTTAGCCAGTTTCATACCCTGAAAGACAGTGTGGCGGTTAATGTTTGCGAATGTGACAGTGAGCATTTTTTAGTCCCCTTTGAAGAGCTTGGAAAGTATTTCAAGCCCAATACCGCTGTTCGCATGGAAATGTTTTATCGTAAAATGCGCAAGCGATTCAATATTCTAATGACCGATGAAGGGCCTTTAGGTGAGCGTTGGAATTTTGATGCAGAAAACCGCAAAAGTCTGTCAAAAACGGCACTAGAAAAAATACCACCACCACTTATTTTTAGTAATGATACGCGCTCAGTGTTGGCTCGTTTGAAACGACACAAGGTTAAAACTGTTGGCGAGCCAAGCGAAGATTTGCTATGGCCGGTCAATCGAACTCAGTCGTTAGAACTGCTAAATTACTTTTGCGAATTTGCGTTGTCGAATTTCGGCCTCTATCAAGATGCGATGACAGAAAAAAGCGAACACCAGTGGAGCTTGTACCATTCTCGATTGAGTTTCTCCATCAATGCAAAAATGCTGCATCCCATGCAAGTGATCGAAGCAGCTATTCACCATTTTGAAGCATCTAAGGGCGATATAAATCTGGCACAGATCGAAGGTTTTATTCGACAAATTTTAGGGTGGCGTGAATATGTACGCGGTATGTACTGGTCGAATATGC
>JBLHLU010000248.1:0-6104 GCA_047623385.1 Paraglaciecola psychrophila | reverse complement strand
TGGGTCGGTACAAACAGCCCCGGTGCTTGCCAAGTCTGGCCGTTAAAACTCAGCGACCCCGGGGCGTGCTCTAGTCCGGCGATCCAGCGAAGCAGGGTGGTTTTACCGGCACCGCTGTGACCATAGATGGCACTAAACTTGGCCCCGGGTAACTCGGTGTGCAACTCCAAAGAGAAATGCTCGCGGCGCAGGGTCAGTTCGATGGCCAAGCTCACAGTTTGATCAACCGCGTTGGGCCCAAGGTGCTGCGGCGGTTGAGGTTGTAAATAAAGCCCAGTAGCAGCAGCGAAAAGACAATGAGTCCACCGGCAAACCAGTGGGCTTCGGTATAGGCCATGGCCTCAACTTTGTCGAATAGGGCAATTGACAAGACCTGGGTTTGGCCGGGGATATTGCCGCCGATCATCAGTACCACCCCAAACTCGCCGACAGTGTGGGCAAAGCCGAGGCTGGCGGCGGCGATAAAACTGCGTTTGCTCAGCGGCATAACAATACTGCGGAATTGGTCGGCACGACTCGCCCCCAAGGTACTGGCGGCCTCTAGCAGCGCCTTGGGCAGCGCCTCAAAACTGGCCTGCAACGGCTGCACCACAAAGGGTAGCGAGTAGATTACCGAGGCGATAACCAGGGCGCTAAAAGTAAAGGCCAGCTGACCCCCGCTTACAGTGAACCACAACTGACCCAGTGGGCTGGCTGGGGCAAAGGCAATCAGTAGATAAAACCCCAACACTGTCGGTGGCAACACCAGGGGCAGCGCCACCAGCGCCTCCAGCAACGGTTTGCTGCGGGTGCGGGTATGGGCCAGCCACCAGGCCAGTGGGGTGCCAATGATCAGCAATATAACAGTGGTCACAGCGGCTAACTTAACGGTAACCAGCACTGCGACCCAATCTTGCGCGGATAACATCGGTGTTATTGGCCCTTTTCGGTGGTGGTCGCGACTAGGTAGCCATCGCCTCTGATGATAGCGACCGCGACAGGGCTGCTTAAAAACCGGTGAAAGTCGACTGCGGCGGGGTTGCTGTGGCCGGATTGTAACAAGATTGCCTGCTGCTGTATCGGTCGGTGCCAGCTTGGCGGCACTGGCCAGTAAGGTAGTGCGGGCCTGCTCGAGTAGGCCTGGGCCAAGGCGATAAATCCCAGTGGGCTGTTGCCGGTGGCGACAAACTGGTGACTCTGGGCGACGCTATTACCCATAACTAGCCGCGATTGCAGTGACTGCCACAGGCCGAGGTGCTTCAATATCTGCCGACTGGCTAGACCATAGGGCGCCAGTGCCGGATTGGCGAGGGCGATTTTGCCTACACTGTCACCGAGCAGTGCAGCAAACGCCGGTTGCGGGTGGGCACTGTCAAGAGCTTGTATTGGCGGGAGGGTAAACACCAGCGCTAGAGTACCGGTGGCATAAGTAAAGCGGCTGCCGGCGTGCCCCAGTGCATTTTTCTCTAGTAATAGTGGGTGCTCACTATCCGCCGCTAGCAGTAAGTCAAAGGGAGCCCCGTGCAGAATTTGATTGTAGAGCACTCCGGTAGAACTGCTAACTAGCCGCAGGCGGTGTGGTGAGGTGCGCTCGAAGGTCGCTACCAGGGTGTTGAGAGTGGCTCTGAAATTGGTCGCTGCCGCCACGGTGGCAGTGGCCGCGGCCAGTGGTAGCGACAGTAGTGTCGCCAACACAGTGGTCAGTAGCAGCACTGGGAAGGTTGTCTTAGGGCGCATCGGCAGCGCTAGGGTACGGTTCACAGAGTTTTAGCCTGGCCAGTCTGCCCGATAAATACCGCGACTGTAATTCAAGGCATTGCGGTAGTAAAAGTCCGCATTGGCTCGATTGGCGACACTGTTGTCTAGTATTTTGGCGACCTTACCTGGGGTACCCAGTACAATCGAGTTGTCCGGGATAATGGTGTTTTCCTTGAGCAAAGTGTGGCCGCCAACAATACAGTTGTCGCCGATCACCACCCCGTCCATCAGCGTGGCGTTAATACCGATCAAGCAGTTGTTGCCGATGGTGGCGCCGTGAATAGTGCAGTGATGGGTGATAGAGCAGTTGTCACCGATAATGGTCGAACTGCCGGCACCAACATGAATCATGACAAAGTCTTGGATATTGGTGCGTCTGCCAATACGGATCTGATACATCTCACAGCGCATCACCACATAGGGCCAAACACTGGACTCGGGGCCGATATGAATATCGCCAAACAGCAGCGCCGATGGGTGTATGTACGCCGGGTTGTCCAGTATTACATCGGGTCCGAAACTTGCCATTATCTATAGTCCCTGGTGACGTCTAGTTGGTTGTTTATTTATCATTTTTTGCGTACGTATTATCTAACACAAACGCGCTCTAGAGTATGAGTCCATTAGCAAAATGTCCAGTCGACAGCACTACCGATGGTAATAGCTAGCGACCGCGCCATGGCAGCTACTGTCCGTTAGCGTCCGAGTGAATAAAATTCGTCATTGGGCCGCATCGAGGTGAAGTTTGCCATACGATTACTGAGGCCAAAAAAGGCGGTAATACTGGCGATATCCCAAGTGTCTTCAGCACTAAAACCATGCTCGGCGAGGGTCTCAAAGTCGCTGTCTGCAATCGACTGGGCATCGATATTAACCTTGCTGGCAAAATCTAGCATGGCCCGCTGGCGCGGGTTAATATCGGCTTTTCGGTAGTTAATCGCAACTTGGTCGGCAATCAGTGGGTCCCGCGCCCGAATGCGTAAAATTGCGCCGTGAGCGATCACGCAATACTGGCAGTTATTAGCCCCGGAGATGGTGGTGATAATCATTTCTCGGTCCGCTGGGGTGAGGCCACCGTCGCTGGCCATCAGCGCATCGTGATAGGCGAAGAAGGCGCGAAATTCCGCCGGACGATGGGCCAATACTAAAAACACATTGGGAACAAAACCGGCTTTTTCTTGTACCGCCAAAATGGTGTCTCTTATATCTTCGGGCAGTTCGTTAATATCCGGTATCGGATAGCGGCTTATCGGTTGGGTCATGGAATACTCCTTTGCGTTAGGGGTGGCAGTTGCTAACAGTTTCTCAGCGGGCCAAAAAAGGTTTCATATGCGCGACGACAGCCGCCTCTTGATCGTGAAAAGTCCAGTGGCCTGCACCTTCAATTAGCACTTGCTCGCTGTCGCGAAAATAGCGCTGGGTATCATCCTGACCGGTGCGGTGGGGCAGGCCCCCGTCGGCGTTAATCAGTTGTACCGGACAGTCGATATGTTGCCACAGCTCGATCATTTCCTCGGTGCTAAAACTGTCCGGGGAAAAGTGGTGAGTGTAATTATCGTATTTCCAGCTGTAACTACCATCTTCCATTTGCATAGCACCGTGGCGGGTTAAATGCAGCGCTTGCGTTTCGCTCAGCTGTGGGTTGGCCCGGCGCATACGCTGGTGGGCCTCATCTAAACTCGGGTAGCGACGCGGCGCGCGCGCTGCTAGGGCCTGAGTCGTTTGTACCCAATTCCTAGCGCGCTGCTGAACGGCGACCGCTGGCTGCATCGACCGCCACAGGCCGATGCCCTCGATTAATATCAGTTTGGCTACCAACTCAGGGTAAATACCGGAAAAAAAGCCGGCGATAGCACCGCCCATACTGTGCCCCACTAGGGCCACCGGGCCCAGCTTACGCTGCTGAATTAGCTGGTGCAGATCGTAAATATAGTCCAAATAGTGGTAGCCGGAGCCACGCAGCCACTCGCTGTCGCCGTGCCCGCGCAAATCCGGTACCACCACGTGGTAGTCCTCGGCAAAGGCCATCGCCAACTGATCCCAGCTGCGACAGTGGTCCTGAATACCGTGTACCAGCAGTAGGGTCGGGGCCTGTTCATTGCCCCAATCGGTATAGTGCAGCCGCAGGCGCTGCGAATAAAAAGTCTGTGAGGCCGGAGAGAAATGCATAGATAACAGCTCAGTAGAGGTAAAGGGCAGGCAAGAATAAACTGCGTATCGGCCAGAGACAAGGACCTGACCGGCTCTTGAAAATACCCGGGGCAACCGTTAAGTTAACACCGCGGGTCAACCACTGGCCAGTACCCACCCCAATCGCTAGGAAGAGGTAAGTATGTCCTTTGAATTTTTGACGATCGAAAAACACCCGGGCTACGCCATTGTCACCATCGACCGCGGCGATGGTATTAATGCGCTGTCTCGGCAGCTGATGCGTGAGCTTATTAGCGCTGCCGAAAGTTTTGTCGACGACCTGAACAGCACCGCTATTATTCTGCGCGGCACTGACACAGCGTTCTCCTCCGGCGCAGATTTAAAAGACCCCGAGGGCAATACCAAGCAAGATGGACGCTTAATTGAGCGCCGCCACGCGCTAAAAATTGGACCGGATATGTGCCGCGCTTGGGAGCAGTTGGAACAGGTGACGATTTGCGCCATTGAAGGCTTTTGTATCGGCGGTGGCTCGGCGCTGGCGCTGGCTTGTGATTGGCGTATCGCCGGGCGTGGTGCCCATATGCGGTTGCCTGAAATCCCCCTGGCGATGAACATGAGCTGGCACTCGATCCCGCGACTGGTGCGAGCGGTAGGGCCCTCTAAGGCCAAGTTATACACTATTTTGGGAGAGCGATTGTATGCCCCAGAGGCCCTCGGTTGGGGCATGATCGACTTTATGACCGACGACGGTAAGACCCTCGACAAGGCGGTTGAGCTAGCTGAAAAAGTCGCTGCACTGCCGCCGATATCGGTGCGTATGTCAAAAGAGTCGATCAATATGACCGCCAATGCGCTCAATCAGGCCACCAGTTTTATGGATAGGGATCAGTTTATGCTGTCCTCTTCGGGCACCGACTTCCCGGAGGCGGTCAGCGCGTTTTTGGAAAAACGCAGTCCGACTTTCGATGGCGGTTGAGGGCGAGATCTAGCGCCGGCCCTTTATTTTTTGCGAAAAGAGTGACATTTGCTGATATGGTGTTATGCTTACCTATAACACCACATCGCAAAGAGCACTGGAGTGCAAAATGAAAACGCTAGTCAATCTACCGATCGCAGTTATTATTCCGTTGCTACTTATCGGCTGCCTAGCGGTGGACGGCCCGGCTATTAATAACTTTACCCAGCAGGGTCTAACAGCAGGCGACAGCCGCTTGTTTGCCAGCGCCACGGTGTCGACTGGCGAGCACGACGCGGTAGTGAGCCCCTTCGGCAACAGCCCCGCGCAGCCTCGATAAAAAAAGCCACAAGTACTGGGTCATAGCGATAAGATCGAGTATCACCTGTGCTTTAATAGTCATCATGAAAGATTGGCGCCGGTGGTGTTAAGCGTCTTGCCCATAAACAGAGATAATATTACTGCCACAGTAGCATCGCAATATCGACTGTGATGGTATTGCCTGCGGTTATGATCAGCAATCAGAGCTTAATCGGTTTAGATAATCTTAGGGTGTTGTCGCCACTGGCCCGCCCACCTTGAAGTTATTTCATAACGGCTTTTTTAGTCAATATAGTAGTGGCTGTAGCGCTGGTTATAACGGTGGCTGTCGGCGCTACCAAGGCTTTTGGATAAATCATGAAAAACTGTAACCAGTGCGGCAAGTGTTGCCGTAAATACGCCGACGGTGGACTCTCCGCCAATGCTGACGAAATAGCCGGTTGGCAGCTGTTTAACCCGAATATCGCTCGCTATGTAAGCGCCGGTGAAATCTGGTGCGACCCAGACAGTGGCCAAGCGCTAACCTATTGCCCCTTCTTAGCGTTCGAGCAGGGACTGGCTGTTTGCGCTATTTATCACGACCGCCCCGATGACTGTCGGCACTATCCGGTGAACCTGCAAGATATGCAAGCTGACGAATGCGAGATGTTGGAGCCCGCTGATCTACTCAACCCAGGCCGTGCCCAGCGCCGTCTCGACCTAATTATGATTGATTCGAGGCCGCCTTCGGCACCGTTAAAATAGTTATTCTATGCAAACACAGGAACAGTTTACTTAATCCAATGTGCGGGTTTCATAGTGGCTTACTGTAGTCGCTTACTGTAGTCGTCGACTACAGTAACTGATTGCTCATTACTCGCTAGTGATAGCGCCCAATGTCGATCCATCCTCAACCCACCAACCCACCAACCCACCAACCCACCAACCCACCAACCCACCA
>JBLHLU010000247.1:0-6126 GCA_047623385.1 Paraglaciecola psychrophila | reverse complement strand
CAGATAGATATCAGAGCTAGTAACAATGGTTGCCATGCGCTGCATTTCTTCGTTGGCCGCGAGCACTAGTGCGGGATCATCGGAGTTGCTTAAAACATCTAACAGCGCTGGATGTTGCGCTATCAATTCGGGAATAGGACGATAGCGGTCCAGCTCATTAGCAACTAGCTGGTTATATCGAAAAGACTCGTACAGACTTTCTCGCTCAACCTGCCGATAGCCTGTCCACGAACCCAAAAGCCAGGAGCATAGGCAGGTTATGACGAAGAGTAATAGACTCCAGATATAGTATTTCATAGAAAGGCCCTTGCCCGTTTAGACATGCTTCCACTGGGTCTGATGCCAAGCCAAAAATAATATGTTGCTATAGATCATCTACTTGGACGAAACTATAACAGCCCTAATAAAGGCAACACTCCGCGAGCCATAGGCTCGTGGGGTGGTATTAAGCTTATCAAGGCGAGTATAGCACTAGCCACTGCAGATAAGTTTTAGGCAGGGCTTGGTGTTATCCGGTTATTGATGAATTTCTGCACAAAGTAGGCAATGACGCCGGCGGCGACACCCGCTATATCTGTATAGAGCCCACCCTCAATCATCATAAATGCTGCCGTAATCAGCAATATTCGCAAATACCAAGGGGCTGAGTAGCTCAAGAACCAAGCTTGTACTGCTGATGACAGTAAATAAACACCCACAAGTGCAGTAATTAAAGCGCGGATAATGGGAAATACATCGGCGTCCATAAGCAATGCACTGTTGTAGAAAAACATGAACGGTACAATAAAAGCCGCTAAACCAATTCTAAATGAAGCAATCGAAGTCTCCATGGCTTTGGCTCCAGAGATGGCCGCGGCCGCGTAAGAGGCCAGAGCAACAGGCGGTGTTATGGCAGAAACCACGGCAAAATAAAATACAAAGAAGTGTGCGGTTAATACCGGAATACCCATTTGTACAAGACCCGGTGCTACCACCGAGGCGGCGACCGCATAAGCAGCCGTCGTCGGCATTCCCATCCCCAGCATAATAGAAATACACATGGCAAAAAATAATGCCAGCAGCTGACTTGCCTCGGCAACGCCCAACAACAAAGAGCTAAAGCGCGCACCAACACCGGTTAGCGAGATAACTGCCACGATAACACCGGCGCAGGCACAAACCACCACAATCTGAACAGCCATATTAGACGCTAATTCAAACGCCTTGAGTATCGACTTTATTCCCATCTTATGGGGTGATATCCAACTCACAACTGCAGCGGAGACGGTAGCTAGGGTACCTGCCCTAATCACCGAATAACCCATAAACAAAGCACCAATGAGGATGATAATAGGAATAAATAAATAGATTTGGCCGACCATAAGCCGCAAAGACGGCAGTTCATCATCGCGCATACCCCGCATTCCGGTTCGCGCGGCTTCTAGATCAACCATAAAATAAACGGATGCGAAATACAAAATAGCTGGAATAATGGCAGCAATGGCAATCTCGGTATAAGGAATACCAGTAATTTCAGCCATAATGAAGGCACCAGCCCCCATGATCGGTGGCATTATCTGACCACCCGTCGATGCCGCTGCTTCAACTGCACCGGCTGAGGTTTTGCTATACCCTACCTTTTTCATCAAGGGAATTGTTAGTGAGCCAGTGGAAACTACATTGCCAGCACTTGTGCCGTTGATCATCCCCATCAGGCCTGAAGCAAAGATGGATACTTTTGCAGGGCCACCGCGTGAACGTCCCGCTAATGCAAAGGCAAAATTTACGAAATAATCGCCAACTTTTGATGCCTGTAAGAAGGCAGCAAAAATAATAAATAGGATGATATAAGTAGATGACACAGCAGTCGTTGGACCCAATATGCCCGCGTCAGTATAAACCTGGCTGAAAAAGCGCTGAATGCTTAAACCTGGATAGCCGAGAAAGCCTGGCAAATGAGGCCCTATAAAAACATAGCCCAAAAACACCGCAGAAATCACTACAAGTGCCAAGCCCGCTACTCGTCGTGTCAGTTCAAAAATTAGAGCCGTACCGGCAACAGCCGCAAAGGTAATGCCAATAGGAGAAAAAGAAGTACCCGTAGTCATTCGAATTGGGGTCGCAAATACTGATACCAAGTAACTGGCGACTGCAATAGTGCACACGACTAATACGAGGTCTGGCACAGAGAATATATTTTGTTGCCGGCGGTGAAACCAGCTTAAGATGATACCCAGGAAGGTCACTACAATGAGAGGCCATCCGAAACGCCAGGTTTCCATCTCAACCGGCAAGCGTAAAGCGCCTCCAGCCAGTATGTTTTGCATAATAGCTGTCTGCACAAGAACAAACAGAGCAGGAATTAACAATACTAAACCCGCCCAAGTACTCCAGCGAGCAGCATTACCTGAAATCTTATGGTCGCTAAAGCGAGCACCAGAGAAAAGCAGAAAACCTAGTATGGACGCACCACATACGTGGACAATTCGAAACGTCCAAGTTTCTAATGGCGCTATATTTAGGGTGTAAAGGTGGAACACCGAGTAAAAGATGGCGAAACCTGTAACCAGCAAAAGTATGGGTCCTTCAAGTATTCTGCGATTGCTCTCAACTGCCTCGTCGTCGACCCCATCGGCGATAACAACGCCTGCTACAGATTCGACGTTGGCCGGCTCTGGATTACTCTTATCAGTTGTCATATTTAAATCCATATTTAAAAAAATTGGTGGCCCGAAGGCCACTCAATTCTTGAAAAAAGACACATAATTAATCAAAGTCTTTATTTGATTAGGCTAGCGTCAATAGTATAACCATTCTCATTAAACCAAC
Organism: Paraglaciecola psychrophila; assembly: GCA_047623385.1. Classification (GTDB taxonomy): domain Bacteria; phylum Pseudomonadota; class Gammaproteobacteria; order Pseudomonadales; family Dasaniaceae; genus Oceanicoccus. The sequence continues at coordinate 3,318 of JBLHLU010000247.1, read as the reverse complement.
GTGCTGCACCTGGATGCCATGGAACGAAACTGTTCTTGGAGAAATTCTCAGGTAAAGATGATCTCGCCGCATTGTGGACAGCAACCATCTTATCGTTATTTTCCATAGTCAATTTAGTGGCTTCATACACAAAACTTTCTGGCAGTGTGCAATCGGCAATTGCGAAGTTCCACATAGATACAGCGCGGGCATCTTTAGTCAAGGTAGTGTAGGTGCTTGCAGGAATCATAAATTCCGCTACTGGAAACGTGTCAGTAATAATCTTTAACTCATCAGCAGTAAACTCGACAATGTTGACTTCGGTCTGAACCTCTAACTGACTAACAGCTGGGATGGGGATACCAGCGGCAAAAGCGATAACATCCAAGAGACCATCCTGGAGCTGAGTTCCAAGGTCACTCCAACCGCCGTTACGACGCTCAAAATCAACACCTAAGGTTTCTAGCATCGCTGGAAAATAAGTGTCTGATGTTGAGCCAGAGGGACCAAAACCAATTTTAGAGCCCGCAGGTATGTCCTTGATACTGGTGATACCAGACTTAGACAGTGCGGTTACAGAGAACGGCGTTTGATACATAGGAAACATGGCACAAACATTGTCCATTTTTAATCCTGGTGCCAGCGGACTATTACCCTCTATCGATGTGCGGGCAGGTCCCATCGTGGTCAAACCAAAGGCCACTTCGCCAGTGTGTACCAGTGCCATATTTTGCATTGGCCCACCAGTAATTTCAGAACCGCCACTAATACCTAGATTTTCGGCAACAAAGTTGGCCCAACCGGTACCATAGGCAAAATAAGTACCACCTTGACTAGCGGTGCCTACAGTAAAGCTTGTTGGCCAATCTGTTTTATCTATTTTGGGGGCGTGTCCAGCGGCGTTTGCAACACCAGCGCTCATAGCAGAAGCTGTTATAGCTGCTAGGGCTAACAGTCGTATAGAAGTCATTTAACTCTCCAGTTCAGTTGTTATTGTATGCGTTATTGTTTTTGGCTAAGTGCTGTCAGTACCCATTTGGGGGCCTGACCAAACTCGCTTGACTTGACTATTAGCAAAGGTCGAGCCAACACATATAAAGCCCGTAATATGGGCCTTTCCGCAAAAACTACCGCCTTAATTGGGTCAGTTTTTACATATTATCGTAGTCAGTTTGGGTGAGAAACCACTCATTTATTTTGCGGAATATATGCACTTTTTGATGCCAACAGGTCGCTAGACTCATCCTTACGACCCTAGCCCTGCCGCTTATATCGGAGGCTCATCGGGGTACTATTGAGAAGGCTTTATCATCTGTTAGATAAGTGACGCGAAGGCATTGCAGATATGGCTTTGGCGGGTCTATTTATTACAGCCGTTTAAGTAGGTGGGGATCAATTATTGCTATGTTCAAATATTTATGACTTTGTTACTCTGTACTATTGATAGCTAATATCATTTAAACAAAAGAGTAGGTGCTACTGTTTAGTGCACAAGTTAATTTGCTAAGCTTCAGGTTAGGTATAACAGACTAAGAATGATAACCGAGAAGTGCATATCGATATGGCCAAAGCGCACTGCCGCATTTGGGTGCTTGGCAGTTAGGTAAAAGCTTGATAACGCCAAGTCTTAAAATAAGCCTTAACCAATTTCTTAAAAAAATGGATAAAGAAACCAATGTCTAATCCCGCTGTTCAGTTACAGGAAAAAATTCACACGGCAATTCCACTCAGTGCCGTCATGCAGTTTTCCATTATCGAGCTAAATCCAGATTCAATTATCGTCGGTGCGCCATTAGAACCCAATATAAATATCCATGGCACTGGTTTTGCCGGCAGTCTCTACTCGGTTGCAATACTCGCAGGTTGGGCCTTATCCACCCACATCATGTCACTGCACAACATGGAGGGTGACCTAGTGGTAGGCAAGGCCGACATTAAATATCGCACGCCCGTGACCGGCGCTTTAATTTGTCGTGCGCAAGTAACCGCAGCCGCGAGCCAAGCCTTTAAGGAAGACTTTGAATCAAGCGGCAAGGCCCGCCTCAATTTAACAGTTAATATTGGCGATGATCCCAGCGCAGTATTACAGGGCTTGTTTGTAGCAGTAAAATAGACACGACTGTTCATTTAAGCCAACTCTGTAATGTTAGAAGCTTTATAACAGCGTCTGGTACAACGTAATTTTTTGTATAGCTAAGGCATTAAACTATGGTTGATAGATAACTATACTAGGCCGGTGTTTCCATTTGATTTCAGCCACTATGTCTTTGGCGTTAAAGATAGTTTGCTGTGCCAGACTCAATATTTAACGTTAATGTTCCGTTAGATGAACCCATCAGATTTTTAATGCAAGCCTTATTTTTTAATCATAATTTGCCATGGCGGTGATAACCGTCATTATTGCCTGCTGTTTATGCTCGGCCCTATTGTTGACTAGCTCAACAAAGCTGAACCCACAAAGCTCAAGCGTCTCAGGTAGGACTAGAGCCGGCATCTCATTCACTACTGATAATACTGAGTTTTCCAGACAGTTTTAAACCAAATTCGATTTAGCAGACATTAGCATCACATAAAATGGAGTATTGAAGGGTGTTAAGTCTTGAATCACTTAAAAATGTTTATATAGAAGTCCAAGGTAAAACTTTAATATGTTTCCGGCTCTCTAAAAGATATAAAGCAAACTAAACTAAAGCCTTCCCTCAAGACAGTAAAGAATTACTATCAAAAATAGTTTAGGGCATCTCTGAAAATCGAGGTTGACAATTAACGCGTACAGAATAGATTCGCGTTCTCTCAGGCAACTGTTTGTGAGCAAGATAACATCAACTATAAAACCGGCAGTACCAGCCAATCTTCTGATTTCGCTCTTATATTTTGACAGCATTATTGTGAAGACATATAGCGGCAAGAAGGGGCCCATGAAGACATATTGGGGCCAGGTAAAACGCTACTGAAATAACGTAAAAATAATTAATATACAGTGCGAGAACAGTGATAAAAAAACACTCAAATTCATGTAGACACTTTAGGTAGCAACATGATTTTGAGTGTTAACTAGAAGGCAACAGCCTTAGCAATATGTGTAGACCTGAACCTACCTAGCGAGTGATTATTTCTGGGCCCATCATTAATGTGGGCAACCAAGTTGATATAATGGGTATGTAGGTGACCAGAATCAAAAACACAAATAACACCGCACAAAACGGCATTGCAGCCTTTACCACCCGCTCCATACTCATTCCGGTTATACCCGATGTCACGAATAGATTGAGCCCAATGGGTGGCGTTATCATGCCGATCTCCATGTTCACAATCATCATAATGCCAAGATGAATTGGA
>JBLHLU010000246.1:0-6141 GCA_047623385.1 Paraglaciecola psychrophila | reverse complement strand
CCATCACCGGCGGCGCACCCTCCTTGGAGGACTCCGGCACAATAATCTCGTCACTCTGGTCTTCAAGATGGCGAAACTTTTTTGGCAATTCCTTGAGCCCGACCACACCGTAGGGGTGTAAAATAGCCATCCGTTCAACCAAGTTAGCAAGCTCCCGAACGTTGCCCGCCCACTCGTGACTACACAGCGACATAACCGCCGCTGAGTTAAAGCGAATTGAACCGCGCTTCTCGTTTTCCAACCGGGTAATCAGCTCGTTCAGCAGCAGTGGTATGTCTTCCACCCGCTCTCGCAGTGCCGGCATCTCAATCGGAAACACATTTAAACGGTAATAGAGATCTTCGCGAAAGCCATTCTCCGCAATCATATCTTCGAGATTGCGATGGGTCGCGGTCAGTATACGGACATCGGTTTTAATGGTCTTGTTGCCACCGACCCGCTCAAACGTTCGTTCCTGTAAAACACGCAATATTTTCACTTGCATATCCAGCGGCATATCGCCGATCTCATCGAGAAACAAAGTGCCGCCTTGGGCCATTTCAAAGCGGCCGGCGCGACTACTAACGGCCCCGGTAAAAGCCCCTTTCTCATGGCCAAACAGCTCACTTTCCAACAATTCTCGGGGAATAGCACCACAATTGACGGGCACAAAAGGCATATCACGGCGACTGGAGTTGTAGTGCAGTGTTCTGGCCACCACCTCTTTGCCCGTCCCCGACTCACCGGTTATCAGTACGGTGATATCCTTGTCTGCCACCTGAGCCATCATCTCGCGGACATTTTTCAATTTTCTACTGGTGCCGACTAGGCTGCGAAATAGCTGTACATCACGCCGTTGCGCGCGGCCAGAATTAATCGCGTACTGCTCGCGATAAACCTGAGCTCTGTGCAAAGTATCGAGTAAGTTGTTATAACCGAGGGGAAATTCTAGGCTGCAAATCACCTTGTGCTGCAAGTCGATATCTTCAACCGCAACGAGGTATTGCTCACAGTCGCTAGGGTCGCCGATCAGGGCTATCGGACAGGCCCGATCCCAACCTTGAGCCTGCTGCAATCTGACATGCAAAGGTCCACTGGCACCGGGCTCATCAACGCCAAAAACGAGCATTTTTATATTTTCACTGCCGCTCGCCGCGCTGGGATCACAGAGCAGTTCGGTCCAAGCCTCACTGCTATAAACAGCAGCGCCCTCGCCCAAAAATTCGATGATGACTTGCGTATCGTGGCGGCGCTGTTGATCGTCATCGACCACGACAATAGTGATTTCTTCCCACATAGAGCTAACCTTACAACATTATCGACAGCCCAAGCTCGCACTCGAGAGTCAACGAACCGCACACTCTGAAGGGAAAACCAAACAACATTTTGACATTTGTGGGTGCATTTAAGTGTATTTTGATCTAGAGGTCAAATCTATGACGCTCAAATCCGGCATTTTTTATTAAATACTGACTAAAAGTTATTTATTTGGCACGCTACACAGAGGTAGCGTTGGGCTGCTCGCGGGTTTTTAGCCAGCTAACGACATCAGATGCAGGCAGTGGCTTGCAGTAATAGTAGCCCTGCACCTCATCGCAGCGCAGCTCTTTGATAGCATTTAACTCGGTATCGGTTTCGACACCTTCGGCCACCACTTTAAAATTCAGTTCGTGAGCTAGATAAGTGACCGCGGAAACAATCGCCGCCTGCTCCGAGCCCAGCGTTATATTCTTGATAAAGCTTCGATCAATTTTTATGGTATCAATCGGAAAGCGGGTGATATAACTGAGCGATGAAAAGCCGGTGCCAAAATCGTCTAGCGCCATGGTAGCCCCTCGAGCACGCAGCTCCTTCATATGGTCAGCAGTGTTAGGATCGGCAATTAATACGCTCTCGGTGATTTCCAACTCTAAATTGCGCTCAGCAAGCCCGGTTTGCGCAAGCGCCTGAGCCACTACATCAACTAAATTGCCCTCTTTAAATTGCCTCGCCGCGACATTAACCGCAACTCTAACATCGACCAAACCCGCTTCAATCCACTGCTGGTTTTGACGACAGGCAGTTTCTAGCACCCACTGGCCCAACTCCACTATTTGCCCGGTCTGCTCGGCTATAGTAATAAATTGATCCGGCGGAATCATTCCTTTTTCACGATGAAACCAACGCACTAGCGCCTCAAAACCGACCACTGCGCCAGAGCATGCGGCGACCTTGGGTTGGTAGTAAACTTCAAACTCGCTATTGCGCAGCGCCTTGCGCAGATCGCTTTGAATGGCCAAGTGCAGTGATACTTTCGATACCAAATCACCACTGTAGCTCATCACCACATTGTGGCCGTGAGTTTTGGCCTCGTGTATGGCTAAATCCACCTGCTGCAGTAAACTGGCGGCTTGGCAGCCACCCGAATCCGAATAAGTAATACCGATACTCGCGGTGACAAATAGCTCCTGACCACGATAGACAAACGGGCTTTGAAAGCTGGTTTTAATGGTCTCCGCAAGGCGCTCTGCATCCGCTGAACCGCGATCCAACATCGGCAGAACCACTACGAAGGTATCGGCGGCTAGGCGAGCCACCATACCGTTGCTGCCCTCTCCCAGCATCGACGGCATCGCCAGGGTGTTGAGAAATACCGATACGTCGGCGCAGCCTTGTATGCTGACCAAACGTTCACTGAGCTGTATCAGCACCTCGTCACCGGCACTGTGGCCCATCGAATTATTAATCCGATTAAATACATCCAGATCAATGCCTAACATAGCCACACTGCGGCCGCGCATATGCGCCGCTGCAATTGCCTGCTCGAGATACAACTCCAGCAAATAACGATTAGGCAAACTAGTTAGTCGGTCACAGTAGGCCAGGCGCAAATTTTGCTGTTCGCTCTCTTTGCGTTCGGTAATATCAATGCTGAGGCCCAACAGGTGGGTCACTTCACCGTCGTCGCCCTTCATCACCGACAAGTGGACTTCGAAATAGCGTACAGCGGAACCGTCGTCGACAAATCGATGCTCAATATGGGTTTCTTTATGATCTTCTAGACAGGTAGCAATGCAGGCTTCTAAACCGGCGTAATCGCTAGCATGACAGCATTTCACCAATAGCGATGGGTCGTGACTATCGTAATCGCCCGATAAATGATAAAGCTGTCGCACCTCTGCGGTGAGACTGTAGCTGTGTTTATTGAGATCGTAGACCCAGTGTCCCATCTTGGCTGCCCGCTGAGCGCTCGCTAACGACTGTTCGCTCATACGCAACTGTTCCATGATCTGACGCGCACGCAGCAGGTAACGAATGCGGTGAACTAACATGGAATTATTGATCGGCTTAGTGAAAAAGTCTGTGGCACCCACGTCGTAGGCGCGGTCTATAGAGACCATATCATCGAGGCCGGTCAACATAATCACCGGGATAAATTCACCAATAGGTTGCTGGCGAATCAACTCGCAGACCTCAAAACCGTCGATGTCGGGCATCAGCGCATCGAGCAAGATCAAGTCAGGATGGTAGTTGATCACGTTGGCGAGTACATCGCGGCCACAGTCTATTGAAAGCACTTCAAAGTTGGCATTGCGAAGCATCTTGGAGACTAGCAGATTCTCAACCGGGTTATCCTCTACCACAAGGATTTTCGCGCTATCTTGAAGCTCAACATTCTGTTCGAAAGGATCGATCAAAGGTCACAACCTTACGCTAGTTTATTGAATAAATAGTAACCCTAGCAGTGCCCAACAGCGGGCAGAACATCGGGTGAGCCAGCGCTGCCGGAGAATCCCGCAAGCTGGTAAGGCCCGCGATTAAGACACTGGGCAATCGCATAGTAGATAATTATTATATAGTACCGGCAGCGGACACTAAAGGCAATGCACTGGAACCGCTGGAATAGGTTGCGCCGCTGTATACTAGTATAGACTCAGTCGGCCTGATCGGCTATCCCCTCCCAGCCAGATTGAATGGTTAACAACAAATCCATAACTTCTTCGAACTTAACGCGGCTGTTTTCACGATTAGCTTCGAACACTATGCGCTGCATATATTCGTATAAGCGATCAAGCTGGTGCGGCAACTCGCTGTCTATGCCTGCATCTAAGCTCTCACGGAGACCACTGAGTATCTTGATAGCGCGGCCAGCCTGTTGGCCTTGGTACTGGTGATTACCGCGCTCTAGGGCGATCAGCGTGCGCTTAAGCGCGCTGATGACCTCATCAAATAGGATTGCAACAAGCTGATGGGGGTTGGCAGACTCGACTCGGGCATCCAGGTCAACCTGACGATAGAGGGTCGTCTTATCATTAATAGCCACCGCGACTGCCCCTTTGCTACTCCGGAAAAACGCCTGTTATGGCGCTACTTTGAAGAACTTTGATCGGAGCTTATCGGTGACTGTTGGTCTTGGCATTCTTTCATCAATTGCTTGTAAATATTAAGCAAGCTACCCATTTCATTGAGCAGGGAGCCAATATCACGATCGTCGTCGCCAGTGGCAGAATCCATTACCTGATCTAGGGTACTGTCGAGCTTGCCAACACTTTGCCAGTCGCCGGCACTTATCGCTTTTTGCATATCGCGACGGGCGCGGGACAATTCGAGCTGGGTAAGTGGAATAACTGGCATGGAAAACCTCAATAAAGAATAAATACGCTTCATTGAGTATAGCGGCAAAATGGTCCAGAACTTTAGTCAGCTCGGTTTTTTTGTGACACAGTTAAACGGTGCCTGCCAATAGCGGACAACAGTTTTTCACACAATCACTATGAGTCGGTTTTCAACCCGTGCAAACCAAAGGATCCGGAAACCATAGGGTCTGACAATCATAGAACCTGAAAACTATACTGTCTGGAGCTGTAGCGTCTGGAACTGTAGCGCCTGAAACCGAACACATTAATCGGCCAAACAACACGACAGTGCAACGAAAAAGGTCACACAACACGCCCGCAACCACAGCACACAAGTACTAGGCGGCGATACCGTCCCAGCCCAACTTTACTTGATTAAGCAGTGCATCGGCTTCAATCAAAATATCGTTACCGGTCTCGGCTTCAGCAGCGCACAGACGGGTATTAATATAATCGTACAGATTGTCCAAGGTGATCGCTATCTCACCGCCTTTCTCAAAATCGAGACTACCGCGCAGACCGTTGATAATGCCGACAATACGCCCCATCAACTCACCGGCTTCTTCAGTATTGCCAGCTGCCAGTGTAGCCTTGGCTTGATCAACTCGCTCTAGGGCACCATCCAATAACAGTGCTATAACGTCGTAAGGAGATAGTTCTTCGGTGCGCTGTTCCATTTCAATGGCAGCGCGCGTTGCAGAAATGCTCATAGTTTATCCTCAATATAGAAACCAAAGCGGCAAAAGAATCGTCGCAGTAAGCATAACAAAGCATAAACAATGCCAATAGTACTAAAACGCTATTGTTGAGGTCCGTATTAGGTTGTGTGGGCAGTAGCTAGCAGAGAAATCGGCTTTTTTGCGCCCATACAGGCGCAAGCGGCCAAAAATTGCCGGTTAAGCTGAAGAGTCAATACCGCAGCCGTTTAGCAGCCAAAGGGAATTTAAAGCGATCACTTCGCTATGAATCAGCCGGGGTTAGAGATGACTGGGGCTAAAGGTAACTAGGGTTAGACATGATCGGGGATCAACATTACTGGGATTAAATATGAATGCGATTTCACCGCGCAATGACGGCACGGTGATTGCCTAGCTGCCGGACGACAGGTCGCCGCGCAGTGAGAGCTTTACGATTTACCGATTTTGCGCCAAGCGGAGGAAATCTGGCTAATAAGCGTACCGCACTCATTGATTAAGTCAGCGTCGTTCTTGAGATTAGCCTGCCACAGGGTGCGTTGAATATAGTCGTACAAGTCATCTAGGTTAGCCGCCATTTCACCGCCAGAGGCTAGATCTAGGCTGTCTCGTAACCCCAACACAATACTAATGGAGTCGGTAATTTTTTTACCTTTTAGCTCCATGTTGCCCTGATTTATAGCCCCTTTGGCCTGAGCCAGACGGGTTAGCAAACCCTCGAACATCATTTCAATCAAGCGATGTGCACTGGCTGACTCGACGCCGGCGTCGATCTGCACATTATTGTAACTTTTTAGGGCGGCAGCTCTATTCATGGTACCTCATAATACGCGCTTGGTTTTTACAGCATT